>NZ_SOHB01000001.1:0-62585 GCF_004403055.1 Cryobacterium sp. TMT1-19 | reverse complement strand
CACGGACTGGTCCTACGTCGACCGCGTCGCCGACCGCCTCGGCCACGACCTGCGCTACTCCGTGGATATCTCGAAGATCCAGTCCGAACTCGGCTACGCGCCCCTCGTTCCGTTCGAACAGGGACTCGCGGACGTCGTGCAGTGGTACCGCGACAACCGCACCTGGTGGGAACCCCTCAAGGCCCGTGCGGCATTGAGCTGATGACCCGCTATCTGATCACCGGCGCGGCCGGGATGCTCGGACGCGACCTGCAGGCCGCACTCGCCGACCGCGACGTCACAGCGTTCGACCGCACCGAGCTGGACATCACCGACCGGGCCGCGGTTCTGGCCCAGGTCGTCGGCTACGACGTCATCATCAACGCCGCCGCATACACGCAGGTGGACGACGCTGAGACGAACGAAGATGCCGCGTACGCGATCAACGCGACCGGCCCCCACAACCTGGCGTCGGCCGCATCCGCCACCGGGGCGAAGCTCGTGCAGATCTCCACCGACTACGTGTTCGACGGCACCGCCACCGCACCCTACGCGGAGAACACCGAGATCAACCCGATCTCCGCCTACGGCCGCACCAAGGCCGCCGGCGAGGCGCTCGTACTGCAGGAACACCCAGCGGGCAGCTATATCGTGCGCACGGCCTGGCTCTACGGCCAACACGGCCCGAACTTCCCCCAGACCATGCTGAAGCTCGCCGCCACCCGCGACACCCTCACCGTCGTCGACGACCAGGTCGGCCAGCCCACCTGGACCGCCGACCTCGCCGCACAGATCGTGACCCTGCTCGATTCCGACGCCCCCGCCGGCATCTACCACGGCACCAGCTCCGGAGTGACGAGCTGGTTCGGCTTCGCGCAGGCTGTCTTTGCGGCCGCCGGCCTGGACCCCGCGCGCGTGACCCCCATCGACAGCTCACAGTTCCTGCGCTCGGCCCCCCGGCCGGTCTACTCCGTGCTTGGCCACGACGCCTGGGCTGCGGCTGGCCTCAGCCCAATGCGGGACTGGCAGAGCGCGCTGGCCGCCGCGAACACGGCCGGCGCCCTGACCCAATGACGTACGTCAGACCATTCGTTCCTCGAGGAGGAAATGCATGCCCCCGCTTCGCGTGATTATCGACCAGCTGGTCGCCCCCGTTCCCGGCGGCATCGGCCGGTATACCGAGGAGCTCACTCGCCAGCTCATCGCCACTGCTCCCATGAACTGCTCCGTCGAGGGCATCGTGTCGTCGTCGTCGCAGGAGAAGTACGACGCCCTCGCCGAGCGCTTGCCCGGGCTTGCGGGCCTGCACAAGACCACCCTGGCCCGGCGCGAGCTCGCCCGCGCGTGGCAGCATGGCCTCATGATCATGCCCGGCAAGGGCATGATCCACGCCCCCAGTCTGATGGCGCCGCTGCGCAAGCACGACCGCGTCACCGAGGACCGCCAGATCGTTGTCACCATCCACGACGTCGTGCCGTGGACCCACCCGGAAACGCTGACGCCGCACGGTGTGGCCTGGCACAAGGCGATGGCCAAAAGGGCGCGCAAGCACGCCGACGCCATCGTCGTGCCCACCCACGCGGTGGCGCAGGAACTCGAGGGCCTGATCGACTTCGGCGACCGAGTGCGCGTGATCGGCGGTGCCGTGAGCAGCAGCCTGAAGCTGCCGAACGACCCCGATGCCCGGGCCGCCGAGTTGAACCTGCCGAGCGAATACATCCTCACGGTCGGCACGCTCGAACCGCGCAAAGGTCTGACCCCGCTGATCACCGGTCTCGGCCTGCCCGGCGCACCCGACCTGCCGCTCCTGATCGTGGGTCCCCAGGGCTGGGGTGACCTCGACGTGGCCGCCGTGGCCACCGAGGCCGGCTTGCCCGAGGGCCGGGTGCGCGCCCTCGGCTTCGTCAGCGACAGTGACCTCGCCCTGCTGCTCTCACGGGCGACGGTGTTCGTGCACCCCAGCCGGGCCGAGGGCTTCGGACTGCCCGTGCTCGAGGCGATGAGTTTCGGCACCCCCGTCGTGCACTCCAGCGCCCCGGCCCTGATCGAGGTGGCCGGTGACGCCGGCTATACCGTGGACCTCGACGACGTGGCCGGCTACCCCGAGCTCCTCGCCGCCGCCATCACGCTGGTTGTCACAGACCGGGAACGCGCCGCGGGAATGCGCCTGCGTGGCCTCGACCGGGCCCGCGCCTACAGCTGGCGGGACTCGGCCGAACGGGTCTGGCAGCTGCACGCCGACCTGTAACGGCCGCGGGCGGCCCGGCCGGGCCTGCGCCCGGGCCCCGCGCGCCCGCAGGCGTGGCTCAGGAAGCCGGCTCCGCCGGGGCGGATGCCGCGGCCAAGGCCTCGGTGATCAGCGCCCGGATCTGCTCGTAGTCCGGGTCCTCGGGGTCGACGGCCGGCGGAGTCAGGTCCACGTGGCCGACCGGGAGGGTTTTGGTCTTGGACCCCAGATCGGCGAAGTAGCCCAGCATGCTCTGCGGGACATCTGTTTTGATCACCTGCGAGCCGGCCTCGGCGATGCCCTGGAACTTGGTCAGCACGTTGGCCGGACTGAACTGCTGCAGGATGGCTTCCTGCAGCTGGCGCTGACGCACGATGCGGTCGTAGTCGCTGGTGCTATGCCGGGACCGCGCATACCAGGTGGCGGTGTAGCCGTCCATCTGCTGCGGGCCGGCCTCGATCCAGCCCTCGACCTCGTCCAGGTTCTCGTCTCCGCCGATCGGCAGCCGTTCGGCGACGTTGATGTCGACTCCGCCGAGCGCGTCGACGAGGTCGGAGAATCCCTGCATGTCGATCAATACGTAGTACTGGATCGTCAGTCCGGTCACGCCCTGGGCCGCGTCGCGCATGCCTTCGATGCCGGGTTCGCTGCCGCTGTCGACAGCATCCGGGTACATCTCCGGGCTCTTCACCTCCACCTCGGTGTAGATCGAGTTCAGCATGCACGCGGAGACCTCACAACCGTCGATCGACCCGTACCCTTCCGGGTACAGGTCGGCGAGTGGCCCCGCAGAGAACGGCACGTCCTCCAGGTTGCGCGGCAAGCCGATCATGCTGGCCTGGCCGGTCTCCGCATCGATGCTGACCACGGAGATGCTGTCGGGGCGTAGACCCTCACGGTCGGGGCCGGCGTCGCCGCCGAGCAGCAGGATGTTATAGCGGCCGTCGGAGGGCGGCTCCGTCGGGCCTGCCACGAAGACCGAGGAGAGGAACCCGCTGGCCGTCGTGGCCACGTACGCGCCGTACCCGGCCGTGCCGACCACGCCCACCATCAGTACCGTCGCGAGCCCGGCGATGATCGGGCGGGCCTTGGGGGTGGCACGCACGAGCCGCACGAGGCGCAGGGTGTCCAGGGACAGGATCAGCCAGACCACACCGGAGAAGGCCAGCAGCAGGGCGGCCGCCCACAGGCCGATCGAGTTGGTGAACACGGTCAGAGCGACGGCAGGCCAGAGAGTGTAGACGACCCCCACGACCACCGCGAGGGCGAGCAGCGTGAGCGTCATGCCGAGGCCGAACCGGCCGAGCCGACGGTTGCCGGCCAGCACCTGCGCGGAGCCGGGCAGCACGAAATTGAGTACGACGAGCCACCAGGCCCGTTTGGTCATGATCGGGGCGGACCCGAGATCCGGATGCCGGATCGACGTGCGTGCACTGATCATAGTTTTGCTTGGAGGTCCAGGTTCTTCTGCTCGACTTGTGCGGCGAGCATCTCCCGATAGCCGAGCAGCTTGACCCACAGGGAGTCGTCGGCGATGGCGAGGACCTTGACGGCGAGCAGGCCGGCGTTGCGTGCTCCGCCGATGGAGACGGTGGCCACGGGCACCCCGGCCGGCATCTGCACGATCGACAGGAGCGAGTCCAGGCCGTCGAGCCGACCCTGCGGAACGGGCACGCCCACCACCGGCAGGGTGGTCACGGCCGCGAGCATGCCGGGCAGGTGGGCGGCGCCGCCGGCGCCGGCGATGATCACCCGGATGCCGCGCGCATGGGCGCTCTGGCCGTAGGCGATCATCTTCTCCGGGGTGCGGTGCGCGGAAACGACCTGCACCTCGAAGGGAACGTCGAAGTCGCGCAGGAGTTGCGCCGCGTCGCTCATCACCGGCCAGTCGGAATCGGAGCCCATCACGACGCCGACCAGCGGCACCAGGGCGGTCTCGCGCGGGGCGGTCTCGAGCTCAGGGTTGTCTGTCACGCAATCGATCCTATTTGGTCAGTCCTGAAAAACTGCCGCTGCGGCCCGCGCCTGGTACGCGACGAGGTCCAAATCGTCCCCACCGACGGTCACGTGGCCGACCTTGCGCCCCGGCCGGGGGTCCTTGCCGTAGGTGTGCACCTTGGCGGCCGGGTAGGCCTCGAACGCGGCCGGGTAGCGCGCGGACAGGGGCTCCGACGCCGGCCCGCCGAGGATGTTGACCATGACCGTCCACGGGTCCCTGACGTCGGTCGCCCCGAGGGGAAGGTCGAGCACGGCGCGCAGGTGCTGCTCGAACTGGCTCGTCGTCGACCCCTCGATCGACCAGTGGCCGCTGTTGTGTGGGCGCATCGCCAACTCGTTGACCAGGATGCGCTCATCCATCGTCTCGAACAGTTCGACGGCCAGCATGCCGGTGGCGCCGATGCCCTCGGCGATGCGCACGGCGATGTCGGCGGCGGCCCGGGCCAGCCTGCCCTCGGACTGGGGTGCGGGCGCGATGACCTCGGCGCAGACGCCGCCCTGCTGTACGGTCTCCACCACGGGCCAGAGCGCGATCTGGCCGGACGGGCGTCGCGCGACCAACTGGGCGAGCTCGCGACGGAACTCGACCAGCTCCTCCACCAGGAGGGCGCCGTCGTTGCCGTCTTCGGCGAGCGCGGCGAACCAGTCGTCGACCTCGTGCTCGTGGGTGACCAGCCGAACGCCCTTGCCGTCGTAGCCGCCGCGGGCCGTCTTGACGACCGCGCGACTGTTGTGGGCGGCCAGGAACACGCCCAACTCGGCGGCGTTCTCGACCCGCGCCCAGTCGGGCACGGGCAGACCCAGCTCGCTCAGGCGCTGACGCATCAACAGCTTGTCCTGGGCGAAGAGCAGCGCGTCGGGGCCCGGGTGCACGGCCACGCCCCTGGCCACGAGCTCGCGCAGGATCCCCTGCGGCACGTGCTCGTGGTCGAACGTGACGACGTCGACGGTGTCGGCGAAGGCCAGCACCACGTCTCGGTCGCGGTAGTCGCCCACCTGCACCGCAGCCAGGTCGGCCGACATGCCCTCGTTCTCGGCCAGCACCCGGATCCGGATACCCAGGTTGACGGCCGCCGGAATCATCATCCTGGCCAACTGGCCGCCGCCGATAACGCCCACAGTCGTGTTCATCGCTCCACCAATTCCTTGGTACCGGTCATTCTCCGGTACGGGTTCTCTCAGGCTGCAGGCTGGACCTCGCCGTAGACTCGGGTTCTCGACTTCTATCTTTGCCCATCATTCGGAGGGATGCATGCCGAGTACACAGCGCCGATCAGCACGGCTTCTGGCCTTCGTCCACCAACTCGGCAAGTTCGGGGCTGTCGGCCTCGTCGGTTTCGTCGTGGACTTCACTGTCTTCAACTTGCTGCGCACCACGGTTTTCGACCCCGCCGTGGTGGAGTCCGGACCGATCTATGCCAAGGTCGTGTCGACCACGCTGGCCATCATTGTGAACTGGATCGGCAACCGCTTCTGGACCTTCGGGGCCAACCGGCAGTCGCGCACGCTGCGCGAGGCGGCCGAGTTCTTCGCGGTCAGTCTCGTCGGCATGGCCATCGGCCTCGCCTGCCTCTGGGTCAGCCGCTACGGGCTCGGCTACACCAGCCTGCTCGCCGACAACATCTCGTCGAACGTGGTCGGGCTGGGGCTGGGCTCGACCTTCCGTTTCGTGCTCTACCGGCACTGGGTGTTCTCCCCGCGGCGCGCGGCGACGGCCGACTCGAAGCGGGCGCTGGCTGCCTAGCGGGAGCCCCAGTGCGCGGTCTCGTCGGCGAGTGCAGACTGTTCCAGGCGGCGCAAGCCCATCAAGGTACGCGAGGACTCCATCAGGTCGTGCAACACCTGTTGCACCAGGGCGGCGTTGGGCACGTCTTTCAAGACGAGCGGATGCTCCAGCCCGGCGCTGATCAGAACGTCACCCGAGTGGGCCAGCGACTGCAGCCAGTTCTGGCGCACCGTCACGTCGTAGCCGCGGCTGTGCAGCAATTCCTGGCGGGTGCGCACGAAGAATCCGTGGCGGAAGATGATGCGCCGGGTGGTGATCGTGTAGCGGTTGTTCAGCCACGACGCCAGCGGCAGCAGCCAGAGCAGCAGCACGAGGGCGGCCGCGGCTGCCAGCAGCGCGATATTCTGCCACGGCTCCGGCAGAGAACCGTAGAAGTACCCGGTCGCCGCGGAAATGGCCAGCAGTGCCAGGGTGGGCCAGAACAGGATTCGGGCGTGCGGCCGGAGCCCGGCCACGACCGACTCGGCCGGGGGAAGCACCTCGGCCGCCCCGAAGCCCGCTGTCTTTGTCATAATCTATTAATACCGCAGGTGGGTGACATCCCCGGCGGCGACAGCCTGCAGTTCACCGTTCGTCTGGTCTTCGACGATGAGCCGGCCGCTCCGGTCGAGAGCAATCGCGGTGCCGACCAGGTCGGTGCCACCGGGAAGTTCCACCCGCACGACCCCACCGAGTGTGCCGCACACTTCGGTCACCGCGTGCAGCAGCCCGCTTTGGACCGGGTCGCCCTCCGCGTCGAGGAAGGCCCGGGTGAGCTGCCGCAGTTCGGTGAGGTAGCGGGCGAGCACGGCATCCGGGTCGGGGGCCGAACCGGTCACCAGCAGCAGCGACGTCGAGGTGAGCGTGGGCAGGTCGTGCTCGTCGAGGGACACGTTCAGGCCGGCGCCGATAACCAGCCCCTGCGCGCCGGGCAGCAGCTCCGAGAGGATGCCCGACACCTTGTAACCGTCGATCAGCACGTCGTTGGGCCATTTCAGGGTGACCTCGTGCCGGGGCGCCTCCTCGCCGGGTTCGTCCACCCGGGCTGCCAGGCTCGCCTCGACGACCGCGCGCACGGCCCGGGTCATCGCGGCTCCGGCGAGCAGGGGGAACCAGCCGAAGTGGTCGATCGGGAGCGGGGCGGCCGAGGCCCTCGGGCGGAGCAGCACCGAGATGGCGAGCGACTTTCCGGTGGGGGCGAGCCAGGTGCGACCCAGTCGGCCGCGACCGCGGGTCTGGTTGTCGGTGACGACCGTCGACAGGTCGGGCCAGGCTGCGACATCCTCGCCCGCAGCGTGGGCGACGAGCACGTCGTTCGTCGACCCGGTCTCGGGCAGGTACTCGAAACGCGGCACGACCTCGCGGCTGAGCGGAAACTCCATCTGGTTCTCTCTCCCTATGGCTAACTCCTGTAATTCTGGCGAATACGAGCGCAAATGGCACAATTCCGGCCCGAATCCGCCAATCCTCAGGAGTTGGCCACGGGAAGGCAGACGCACCCGACCAGCAAACCGGCCGGTTTTTGTAGACAATCGTCAACGATCGGGAGCAGGGGCTGGCCGGTAGAGTGAACCGCGTGACTGAGAACTCGCCCCTTGCGGGCCCCGACCTGTACACGACGGCTGGAAAGCTCGCCGACCTCAAGCTGCGCTATCACGAAGCCGTGACCGCCAGCGGCGAGGCCGCGATCGAGAAACAGCACGCCAAAGGCAAGATGACCGCGCGGGAACGCATCAACCTGCTGCTCGACCAGGGCTCCTTCGTCGAGATCGACGAGTTCGTGCGGCACCGCACGCACGCATTCGGCATGGAGAAGAAGCGGCCCTACGGCGACGCGGTCGTCACGGGCACCGGCACCATCCACGGCCGCCAGGTCTGCGTCTACTCGCAGGACTTCACCATCTTCGGCGGCTCGCTCGGCGAGGTTGCCGGCGAGAAGATCATCAAGGTGATGGACCTTGCCCTCAAGACCGGGGTGCCCATCATCGGCATCCTCGACTCCGGCGGAGCGCGCATCCAGGAGGGCGTCGTCGCCCTCGGCAAGTACGGCGAGATCTTCCGCCGGAACACGGCCGCGTCCGGCGTCATCCCGCAGATCTCGATCATCTGCGGCCCCGCCGCCGGCGGCGCCGTCTACTCCCCCGCCCTGACCGACTTCGTGATCATGGTCGACAAGACCAGCCAGATGTTCGTCACCGGCCCCGACGTGATCAAGACCGTCACGGGCGAAGACGTCGGCATGGAAGAGCTCGGCGGCGCGCTCACGCACAACACGATCTCCGGTGTGGCGCACTACCTGGCCAGCGACGAGCCCGACGCCCTCGACTACGCCCGCACCCTGCTCAGCTTCCTGCCGGACAACAACCTGGCCGACCTGCCCGTCTTCGACAGCGACATCGAGCTCGAGACGACGGATGGCGACCGGGGCTTGAACACGATCATCCCCGATTCCGCGCACCAGCCTTACGACGTGAAGACCGTGATCGAGCACATCGTCGACCACGGCGACTTCCTCGAGACGCAGCCGTTGTTCGCCCCGAACATCGTCGTCGGCTTCGCCCGCGTCGAGGGACGCTCGATCGGCATCGTCGCCAACCAGCCCAACGCCATGGCCGGCACGCTCAACATTCCGGCCGGCGAGAAGGCCGCCCGGTTCGTGCGTTTCTGCGACGCGTTCTCGATTCCGATCCTCACCCTGGTCGACGTGCCGGGCTTCCTTCCCGGCACCGACCAGGAGTGGACCGGAATCATCCGCCGCGGCGCCAAGCTGCTCTACGCCTACGCGGAGGCGACCGTGCCTCTGGTCACCGTCATCCTGCGCAAGGCCTACGGCGGCGCGTACATCGTGATGGGCTCCAAGCAGCTCGGCGCGGACATCAACCTGGCATGGCCGACCGCGGAGATCGCCGTGATGGGCGGCCAAGGCGCCGTGAACATCCTGTACCGTGCCGAGATCAAGAAGGCCGAAGCAGCCGAGGAGGATGTTGCCGCCGTGCGCACCCGGCTGGCCAACGAGTACACCTACAACGTGGCGAGTCCGTTCCTGGCGGCCGAGCGCGGCGAACTGGACGGCATCATCGAGCCGGCCACGACCCGCGTCGCGGTGACCAAGGCCCTGCGCGCCCTGCGCACCAAGCGAGCGAGTCTGCCGCCCAAGAAGCACGGGAACATTCCGCTGTAGGCGGGTGCTATGACCGATTCATCGAATGTTACGAATGACCCGAGCGTCCCGAGCGCCCCGAGCTCAGCCGAGGAGACCGAGTCTGCGTCGCCCGAGGTTCCCCCGGTGCCCGGGCTGCGTTTCCTGACCCGCGGCGTCTCCCCCACCGAGGCGGCCGCCGTGTCGGCCGTGCTGCACGGCCTGGTGCGCGAGGAGGGCGACAACCTGCGCCAGACGCCGGTGCGCGGCCAGAGCGCGTGGCAGCGCAGCCAGCGCAGTGTTCGGGTGGCTCTGACCCCCGGCGCAGGCCGCTGGCGCGGATTCTCGGCCTGACCCTTCGGTTCCCAACCGTCGGGGGCTCCCGGTCCCCCTAAATGCCGACTTTTTTTACCGAACCGGTTCGACCAGTATTGGGACTGCTCGGTGATGCTCTTAAGAGTTCACGACTAAAGTCCGTCGACTAGGGTAAGCAGTCGGGTTTTGGGGGCGCGTCAGGGTGACATTCGGGTTGTCGCCCTGGCACGAAAGTCGAAAGGGATCAACCACGGTTGGTCCCTTTCGCATTTGCCGGCGTGGCCCCGGCGTGGCCCGGGTGTAACCCCGTCTCGAACGAATTCGACGGAGATTTTGAGGGAAACGGCCCCAAACACTCCGAAAAAGTGGTTTCGGACGAAAATCTCCGTCGAATTGGTGCGTCGTCGGCGCACGGTGCTCCGCGTGCTGACCAGCTAGCCCGGGCCGGAGGACGTCAGGACCGGGTTGCGCGGGATCTCCAGCCACAGGTGCACCTCAGGCTCCGGTGACTCCTGGCCGAGGGCGCTCAGCTTCGCGTCTGCGGAGCTGAGACCCACCACGGTGACCGCGGTCGCGGACCCGTCGCCGGCGGTGCGGGCGATGATCGTGTCCGCCAGGGTGGAGTCGATCGCGGTCGCCAGAGTGTTGAGCACCGATTCCAGCTCCGCGCCGCGGATGTCGTCGATACTGCCCTCGTCGAGCAGGGTGACGATGGCGCCGCGGCGACGCGCGGCCATGATCGCGTCACGCACGGCGTCATTGAGCAGCTTCCGTCCGCGGATCTCGTCCCGCACAGCCGCCTCCAGGTAGCGGGACTCCTGACGCTGCTCGTCGTTCAGCACCCCGCCCTGGTCGATGATCCGGCGCAGCATCGGGGCCGCGAGCCGGATGGTCTGGGCGAGCCGCACCTGGCGCTCGTAGAGGTGCGCGTCCTGGGCGGCCTGCCACTCGGTGGCCTCCTGCTCGGCCAGGGCGTACTGCCGGGCGTCGCGGCCTGCCTTGGCCAGCGCCCGCGCCAGGATGACCGCGACCGCGACCCAGACCACACTGCCGATGACGCCCATGGAGCCCAGGGCCGCCGGGCCGGCCCAGAAAATCGTGTGCACGACCAGCGCCGCGGCGCCGACCCAGGCCAGGCCTGGGCGCCGGCGGGTGGCGGTAATAGTCATCAGGGTGCCCACGGCCGCGACATTCCAGGTGGCGTAGCCGTTGTCGACGGAGCCGTCGAGCTGGCTCCCCACGAGCAGCGGCAGCATCGCACAAACAGCGACGTTGAAGAACGCCAGCCACACCGGCATCCGCATCGGGCTCGTCGGCCAGAGGCTGAGCACGGTCGCCACACCGTAGACGAGCAGCGCCAGGATCGCCGGCACCGGGCTGCGCGGTTGGCCCAGCGAGTAGAAGCCGAGCACGATGTGATAGGCGGAGAACATTGCGGCCAGGGAGAGCACGAGTCCGCGCGGAACGGTGATCACTCGGGACGTCCTTCCTGGGCCGGCGGCCATTCGATGATGATCGTCGTTCCGCGGCCCACCCCGGCGCGCACGCGCACGGATCCGCCGGCGCTGGCCACCCGGTCCTGGATCGAGATGCGCAGTCCGAGCCGTTCCGCCGGCACAAGCTGGGGGTCGAAGCCCACGCCGGTGTCGGCGATCGTGATGGTGCAGCCCCCCCGGGCGTTCCCGCTCATCGTGAGGGCGCGGTCGGGCTCGAAGCTCGGCGTGCCGGCATGCTGGACGCTGTTCACCATGGCTTGCACGCTGGCGGCGAGGATCGCCTCGCTCGCGTGGACCGGGAGGCGCAACCCGTCGATCTCGCACTCGTCGACGGTGAATGGCACCGGCAGCCGGTCGGCGGCGGCACGGATCTGCGCGCTGAGCTCGCTGAAGGCAACCGTGCTGTCGTCACCGGCAGGCACGATGGCGGCGTCGTTGAGCCGGGTGAGGGCATCAGAGGCCATGCCGGAGGCCAGCTCGGCCGCCTTCGGGCTGCCGGCCGCGGCCGCGGCGAGGAACGTGGCCAGCACGCTGTCGTGCACGATCGAGTCGACCTGCACGCGCTCGACCTCCGTCGCGTGCTGCCGCACGGCGTTCCCATACTGGTGCAGCGCGTTGGTCTGCGCGTTGTCGACCGCGAGGGCCGTCTGCCGCAGCATGAAGATGATGATCAGGATGACCTGGCCGAGGATTATCGCGTAGACCGTGTCCAGAGACGACAGAAGAACATCGGCGTTGCCGCCGGACGGTGTCGACCGCACCACGCCGTAGACGATCGGCACGACCACCGTGTAGATGACGGCCCAGAACACCGGGAAGGCCAGAGCGGCGCAGGCCGTTGCGATGGTGCACATGTACCAGAGCCACGGTTTGCCGTCGAGCACGGCCGCGGGGTCACGCATCAGCATGGGCCAGGCCAGCAGCGCCGCCAGATAGAGCATCGCCACGGTTCCGGCGGATGCCCGCACCCCGACCTTGGTCACGGCGGCCACCACGACCGCCGCCAGCGACAGACCGAGCAGCAGCGGCGCGAGCAAACCCATCACCGGCACCCGCACCGGGGCCTGCGCGAGCATGATCGGCATCGCCTGGAGGGCGAAGACCACGCCGACGCCGGCGACGGAACGCGAGGCCACGACTTCGATCCGGGTGCGGCTGATCGGGTTGCGCGGCTGTTTGGGCCCCACGATCGGGTCGGAATCGAGCAGCTCGGCGTCCGAGTGCGCCGCGGTGGAGCCCAGAGGGCCGGAGCCCGCGGGCTTACCCGCGGGCATCTCCGCCATCCGGGTCGAGGCCCGGCAGGATTCCGTCTTCGACGGCGCGCCGGAGCAGGTCCACCTTGGTGGGTGCCGGACGGCCGACCTCCACGTATTTCACCCGGATCCGGTCGAGGTACTCACGGGCGGTCGAGTGAGCGATGCCAAGCTGCATCGCCACCATTTTGAGTGGGAGCCCCGACGCGTAGAGGTGCAGCACGTCACGTTCGCGCCGGCCGAGCTGGGCCTTGGCGAAGTCGCGGTCGGCGTCGATGGCCGTGGCCCACTCGAGGTTGTTGAGAACGTCGCCGCGGGCCACGGATGCGACGGCCGCCATGACCGTGGTGGTGGGGGACGATTTGGGGATGACACCGGCCGCGCCCGCGGCAAGCGCCTCGCGCACCAGGGCGACCCGGTCGGCGATGCTGTGCACGAGGACCGACGCGCCCGTGCTCTGGGCACGGTGCACATTGTCGGTGACGCGGGATCCATCGCCCAGCGACAGATCCAACACGATGACGTCCACGGCGCGCCCGTCGATGCCGTCCACGAGCTCCTGCACGGTGGGCGCGGTGAAGACGACCTCGTAGCCGACGTTCTCACAGGCCGCCTTGATGCCCAGGCGCACCGACTCATGATCGTCGGCGATGCCCACCCGCACGGGATGGCCGAGTTCGAGGCCGCCGGGAATTCCCGGGGCCGAGGGGAGAGGTGTTGCTGGCTGGTTCACGGTTCCTACATCCTCACGTTGTCGTACAGGTCAACGATAGCTACCGGGACAGGAGCGCGACGGCTTCGACATGGTGGGTATTGGGGAACAGGTCGAAGGCACGCAGCCGGCGCAGGATGTACCCGTGACCGGCGAGGAGGGCGATGTCGCGGGCCAGGGCGACGGGGTCACAGGCCACGTAGACGATCTGGGCCGGTTCCACGGCGCCGAGCAGGTCGATGACCTCCTTGCCGGCGCCGGAGCGTGGCGGGTCGAGGATCACCGTGGCGGCCGACTGGCGAGCCCTCTCGGCGGCGCTCGAATCGCGCACGAGCGCGTTCAGGAACCGGTCGACGCGGGAGGTCTGCACGCTGGCCCCCACCCATTCGGCGAGGTTCTCAGCCGCGAAGTCCGTGGCCTGCGGGTCGCTCTCGACGCTGGTCATGCGCACCGTGCTGCCGAATCGGTCGCCCACGGCGGCGGCGAGCAGGCCGACCCCGCCGTAGAGGTCCAGGTTCGCGGCCCGGGGGTCGAAGGCGTCAGCGTCGATGATGTCCTGCACCGCGCGGTAGAGGGTCTCGGCGGCGCTGGTGTGCACCTGCCAGAACCCAGCGGCGTCGAGGCGGAACTCGCGCTCGCCCACAACCTCGCGGATCAGCGTTTTCGGGGTGTGCCGGCGTCGGCCCTTGTCGTCCTGCTCCGCCACCAGGATCTGCACGGTGCCCAGGCTCGGGGCGACGATGTCGACGGATGCGGCGCCGGGAAACATTTTGTCCAGCGGCGCGGCCGCCTCGAGTAGGCGGTCGGCCAGCGGCAGGTCGCCAACCGGGATCACCCGGTGCGAGCGGGCGGCATAAGGGCCGACAGAGCCGTCCTCGTCCACGTGCAGGCGCACGCGGGTGCGCCAGCCGGTGCCGTCGGCGGCGTCGCCGGGCGAGGCGTTGGGGCCGACCGGGACCGGCTCGACCGTGACCTCGGACTCGATGCCGGCCATCCGTTTCAAGGCGTCAGCCAAAACCTGGCGCTTCAGCTCGCGCTGGAAACCGAGCTCGATGTGGCCGAACTCGGCGCCGCCGGCGCGGTCGACGGGGTCGCGGTCGAGGGCGGCGGCGGCCCAAATGTGCGGCTGACGCTCCGGTGCCGGGGTGAGCACTTCGACGGTCTCCGCCCGCCAGAAGCTTTTGTGGCTGGCCGAGGTCAGCCGGGCGCGCACGCGCTCCCCCGGCAGTGTGTCACTCACGAAGACCACGCGGCCCTCGTGCCGGGCGATGAAGATGCCGCCGTGGGCTACGTTGGTGACGTCGAGTTCGAGTTCCGCGCCCACTTCTGCGGAGTGCCCGTTCGAATCTGCCTGAATGTCATTGCTGGTGCCCATCCTTCGATGATCCCACACCGCTTGCACCCCCACCGAAGGAAACCCATGCGCTTGTACCTGGCGTCCACGTCTCCGGCCCGGCTGACGCTGCTGCGCACCGCGGGGATCGAACCTGTCACAGTTGCGCCCGACGTCGACGAGGACGTGGTCACCGCCGACGCGGCCCGGTCGGGCAGCGGACCGCTGACTCCCCACCGGGTCGTGGAGCTGCTGGCGCGGGCCAAGGCGGAGGCCGTGTCCCGCGTGTTGACCGACAGCGGCGACATCACCGACGGCCTCGTGCTCGGCGGCGACTCGGTCTTCGTGATCGACGACGTCATCTACGGCAAGCCGCACACCGCCGCGAAGGCGCGCGAACGCTGGCACCTGCAGCGCGGCCGAACCGGGCAGCTGTATTCGGGCCATTGGCTGATCGACCACTCGGCCGGCGTGGCCGGGCGCGGTGTCGGCGCCGTCGCCGTCGCGGACGTCACCTTCGCCGACGACATCGAGGATGCGGAGCTGGACGCCTATATCGCCACCGGCGAGCCTCTGCTCGTGGCCGGGGCCTTCACCATCGACAGCCTCGGGGCGCCGTTCATCACCAACATCAGCGGGGATCCGTCCACCGTCGTCGGGCTCTCGCTGCCGACGCTGCGCCGGCTGGTGACCGGTCTCGGGCACGCGTGGCCGAGCCTGTGGAACCGCACCGACAACTGACAGATTGCTGGTTTTCGAGGTTGTTTGTAGGCATCCGCACCTTTCTCCGGCCTCTTTTTGTGGGAGAGAACCAAAAACCCGGTCGCTCTGCCCCATAAGCTAGGGCACTGTGCCCCCAATAACGAAGGTCCTCATCGCAAACCGGGGCGAAATCGCCGTCCGGGTGATCCGAGCCGCAAAAGACAGCGGCATTGCCTCGGTTGCCGTCTACGCTGACCAGGATCGCGACTCGATGCATTCGCATCTGGCCGACGAGGCCTACGGTCTCGACGGAACCACGAGCGCCGACACCTACCTCGTCATCGAAAAGCTGCTCTCCGTGGCCCGACGGTCCGGCGCTGATGCCGTGCACCCCGGCTACGGGTTCCTCGCCGAGAACGCCGACTTCGCCCGCGCCGTGATCGGGGCCGGCCTGATTTGGATCGGCCCCTCCCCCGACGCCATCGAGAAGCTCGGCGACAAGGTCTCCGCGCGGCACGTCGCCGAGAAGGTGCATGCGCCGATGGCGCCCGGCACCCTCAACCCGGTGGCGGATGCCGCG
The DNA here is from genome assembly GCF_004403055.1 of Cryobacterium sp. TMT1-19. NCBI lineage: Bacteria > Bacillati > Actinomycetota > Actinomycetes > Micrococcales > Microbacteriaceae > Cryobacterium > Cryobacterium sp. TMT1-19. Next base: position 47,086 of record NZ_SOHB01000001.1, on the reverse strand, counting down.
GAGGTGCTCGATTTCGTCGACCTCCACGGCCTGCCGGTCGCGATCAAGGCGGCCTTCGGCGGCGGCGGTCGCGGCCTCAAGGTCGCCCGCACCCGCGAGGAGGTGCCCGAGCTCTTCGACTCCGCCACCCGCGAGGCCATTGCCGCGTTCGGTCGCGGCGAATGCTTCGTCGAAAAGTACCTGGACAAGCCGCGCCACGTCGAGACCCAGTGCCTCGCCGACGCATCCGGTACGGTCGTCGTCGTCTCCACCCGCGACTGTTCCCTGCAGCGCCGCCACCAGAAGCTGGTCGAGGAGGCCCCCGCGCCGTTCCTGACCGACGCGCAGCGTAACGAGATGTATCGCGCGTCCAAGGCGATCCTCGCCGAGGTCGGCTACGTGGGCGCCGGCACCTGCGAGTTCCTGATCGGCCAGGACGGCACCGTCTCGTTCCTGGAGGTCAACACCCGGCTGCAGGTCGAGCATCCCGTGTCCGAGGAAGTGACCGGAATCGACCTGGTGCGCGAGCAGTTCCGCCTGGCCGAGGGCGGTCGCCTCGACTACCCCGACCCGGAGCCGATCGGACACTCCTTCGAGTTCCGCATCAACGGCGAGGATGCCGGCCGCGGCTTCATGCCGGCCCCCGGCCCCGTGCACGTCTTCAAGCCCTCCGGGGGCCCCGGGGTGCGCGTGGACAGCGGCGTCACCGCCGGCGACGTCATCTCGGGTTCGTTCGACTCCCTTCTCGCAAAGCTCATCGTCACCGGCGCCACCCGCGAGGAAGCGCTCGAGCGTTCCCGCCGGGCCCTGGACGAGTTCGAGGTCGCGGGTCTCCCCACCGTGCTGCCGTTCCACCGCCGGATCGTGCGCGACCCCGCGTTCGCCCCCGCCGACGGTGAGCCGTTCACGATCTTCACCCGGTGGATCGAAACCGAGTTCGTCAACGACATCGAGCCGTGGAACGGCTCGCCGGAAGTGCTGACCAGCCCCGCTAAGCGCCACAACGTCGTCGTCGAGGTGGAGGGGCGACGGATCGAGGTCAGTCTGCCGGTTCGCCTGCTGCCCGGCGCCGCCTCCGAGAACACGGCCGGCCCGGCACCCCGTCGGCGCGGCGGCTCCCCCTCCGTCAGCTCGGCCACCGGCGACGCCGTACACGCCCCGATGCAGGCGACCATCGTGAAGCTGGCCGTGGCCGAGGGCGACCTCGTCGTCAAGGGCGATCTGCTGCTGGTGCTGGAGGCCATGAAGATGGAGCAACCACTGACCGCCCACAAGGACGGCATCGTCGGCAACGTGGGGGCGATCATCGGCGCGACCGTGGCCTCCGGCTTCCTGCTGATGGCCGTCATGGACGCCGTGGACGCCGTGGACGCCGTGGAAGCCGTGGACGCCTGACCCGCGTCACCGGCTGACACGTCAACGCCCTCGTTCCAAGAACGAGGGCGTTGTCTTTTCTTTCGTTTGTGGTGTCTCTCGAAGGCGTCAGAGCACGATGTGCATAGCGCGGGCGGCATCCGTGATCGAATGCGTCAGCGACGGGTAGACCGGGAACGCTCGTGCGACCTCGTCGACGGTGAGCCGGTGCTCCACGGCCAGGGCGAGCGGGAAGATCAGTTCGCTGGCCTTAGGGGCCACGATCACGCCGCCGATGACGGTGCCGGTGGTGGTGGTGGCGAACAGCTTCACGAAGCCGTCCTTGATGCCCATCATCTTGGCCCGAGGGTTCGAAGCGAGCGGGAGCTTGTAGATGCTGCCGCGAGTGAGGCCGTCCTCGATCTGCTTCTGGGTCCAGCCGACCGTGGCGATCTCCGGCTGCGTGAAGATGTTGGCCGCGACGTTGCGAATCTCGATCGGGTTGACCGCGTCGCCCATGGCGTGGAACACGGCCGTGCGGCCCATCATCGAGGCGACGGATGCCAGCGGCAGCTCGGTCGTGCAGTCCCCGGCCGCGTAGATGTTCGGCATCGACGTGCGCGCGACCCGGTTCACCCGGATGTGACCGGAGTCGGTGAGCTGCACGTCGGCTTCCTCGAGGCCGAGGCCCTTCGTGTTCGGCACGGACCCGACCGCGATCAGGCAGTGGCTACCCTCGACGGTTCGGCCGTCGGCCAGCGTGGCCAGCACTCCACCCACCGTGCGCACGACGGACTCGGCGCGGGACTTGCTGAGCACGACCATGCCGTTGCGCTTGAATACGTTCTCGACCACGTTCGCGGCGTCGGCGTCCTCACCGGGCAGCACGCGGTCGCGGCTGGAAATCAGGGTGACCTTGGCACCGAGGGCGCGGTAGGCGGAGGCGAATTCGGCCCCGGTCACCCCGGAGCCCACGACGATGAGGTGTTCGGGTACGGCCCGCAGGTTGTAGAGCTGCGTCCAGGTGAGGATGCGCTCGCCGTCGGGGAGCGCGGTGGGCAGGATGCGGGGGGTTGCCCCGACGGAGACGACGATCGTGTCGGCCTCGATCCGGTCGAAGTCCGTGCCGGAGCCGTCTTCGGCCGTGGACACGATCACGCCGCTGGTACCGTCCAGCCGGCCGTGGCCGTGCACCAGGTTGACCCCGGCGCGCATCAGGGTGGACTTCATGTCTTCGGACTGCTGCCGGGCCAGGGCCAGGAGCCGCTTGTTGACCGCGGCGAGGTTGATGGCCACCTCGGGGCGGGCCGGCTTGCCCTTTTCGCCGCGCACGAACAGCTGTACGCCGAGCTCGGTCGCGTCGTGGATCGAGTTGGTGGCCTCGGCCGTCGCGATGAGGGACTTGGACGGGACGACGTCCGTGATCACGGCCGAACCGCCGACGCCGACACGCTCGATCAGGGTGACCTCGGCGCCCTGCTGAGCGCCGGCCAGGGCGGCCTCGTACCCGCCGGGGCCTCCGCCGAGGATAGCGATGCGCTGCTTGCGTTCGAAGTCGTAGGCCATGCTCATATTCTCCTGCCCCGGCGCGCCCGCCGCCAAACCCCGGGGCTCCGCTCCCCCGTCGACGAACCAATTCGACGGAGATTCTGCCCAAAATTGACGTTCAGGCCCCTTTTTCGCCGTGAAATCGCAAAATCTCCGTCGAATTGAACAAGGGAACGGTCCCGAAATCGGCGGGCAATTAGAGTAGGGGGATGCTGAAGACCGACAATAACTTGCTTGACGCGCCAGAAACCGATCCGTTTGATGTTGCACGGACCGCCGCTTCTGAAATCGCCGAAGCCACGGGCGTAGCCCGCCACGACATCGCCCTGACCCTGGGCAGCGGATGGGGCAAGGCCGCCGATCTCATCGGCGAGACCACGCACACCCTCGACGCGCAGTACATCACCGGTTTCAGCGCACCCGCCCTGGCCGGCCACGCCGGCACGCTGCGCTCGGTGCTGCTGCCCAGCGGCAAGCGCGCCCTCCTCATCGGCGCCCGCACCCACTATTACGAAGGCCACGGTGTGCGCCGGGTCGTGCACAGCGTGCGCACCGCCGCCGCCACCGGCGCGACGACCATGATCCTCACCAACGGTGCCGGCGGCATCCGGGAGACCTGGAAAGCCGGCACCCCCGTGCTGATCAGCGACCACATCAACCTCACCGCCGACTCGCCCCTCGAGGGCGCGACGTTCGTCGACCTGACCGACCTCTACTCGCGCCGCCTGCGCGACCTGGCCCGCACCATCGACCCGTCGCTCGACGAGGGCGTGTACTGCCAGTTCCGTGGCCCGCACTACGAGACGCCGGCCGAGGTGCAGATGGCCAAGGTCATCGGCGGCCACATCGTCGGCATGTCGACCGCTCTCGAGGCGATCGCCGCCCGCCAGTCGGGCATGGAGATCCTCGGTCTGTCGCTGATCACCAACCTCGCGGCCGGAATCCAGCAGGACCCGCTCAGCCACTCGGAGGTGCTCGAGGCCGGAAAGCTCGCCGAGCCCGTCATCAGCGCGCTCCTCGCCCGGATCGTGGCCGCACTGTGAGCCTCGACAACACCGACCCGCAGATCACCGGCCGGCATTCCGCCGCCGCCGACGCTGCTCCCGCGTCCGCTGCCGATGCCGATGCCGATGCCGCCACCGGCACCGGCGCCACCGAAACAGTCCTGCCCGACACGATGGTCATCAACACCATCGGCGCCGACGACGACACAGACACCAGCACCAGCACGGATGCCGTGAGCGGCAGCGAGACCGGCACCGACTCCGCTCCGGCCGCGGCTGCCACGCCGACCGTGATCGCCGTGGCCAATGCCTGGCTCAGCCAGGACCCCGATCCCGAGACCCAGGCCGAGCTGCGCCTCCTGCTGCGCGGGGCCGGCGACGGCGACGCCGTCGCACTCGCGGAGCTGCATGCCCGCTTCGACGAGCGCCTCGCCTTCGGCACGGCGGGTCTGCGCGGCGCCATCGCCGCCGGCTCCAACCGGATGAACCGCGTACTCGTCTGCCAGGCAGCCGCCGGCCTCGCCGCGTTCCTGACGAAGAACGCCGCCCCGGGCCGGGTCCCCTCGGTCGTCATCGGCTATGACGGGCGCAAGAACTCGCAGGTCTTCGCCACTGACTCGGCCGCGATCATGGCCGGTGCCGGGGTACGCGCCATCCTGCTCCCCCGCTTGCTACCGACCCCCGTGCTCGCGTTCGCTGTGCGCCACCTCGACGTCGGCGCGGGCATCATGGTCACCGCCTCGCACAATCCGCCCAACGACAACGGCTACAAGGTCTACCTGGGCGGCGCCAACCAAGGCTCCCAGATCGTTTCGCCCGACGACGCCGCGATCGCGGCCGAGATCCTGCGCGTCGCCGCGGAGGAACGGGTTCCCGACCTGCCCCGGGCACCCTACGAGACAGCGCCCGAGTCGATCGTGCAGGCCTACATCGACGCGACGGCAGGTCTTGCCCGCCGGCCCCTCGCGCAGGTCAACACGGTTTACACGGCCCTGCACGGCGTCGGCTGGGACACCACCCGCCGGGTGTTTGAAGCCGCCGGCTTCGACCTGCCCACGCTCGTCGACGCCCAGATCGCCCCGGATGCCGCCTTCCCCACGGTCTCCTTCCCCAACCCAGAAGAACCCGGCGCGATGGACCTCGCCTATGAGACGGCCCGTGAGACCGGCGCCGAGCTGATCATCGCCAACGACCCCGACGCCGACCGCCTTGCGATCGCCATCCCGCAAGAGGGGTCGCCCGACGGGTACCGGCGCCTCAGCGGCAACGAGGTCGGGGCGATCCTCGGCTGGCGAGCCGCGGAACTGGCCGCGAGCGTCACCGGTGACGGCGGCGCCACCGGCACCCTCGCGTGCTCCATCGTCTCCACCCCGGCGCTGGAGGCCGTGGCGAAGGCTTACGGGCTGCGGTTCACCGACACCCTCACCGGCTTCAAGTGGGTGTCGCGCGCGCCCGACCTGATCTTCGGCTTCGAGGAGGCCCTCGGCTACCTCGTGAACCCCGAAACCGTGCGCGACAAAGACGGCATCTCCGCCGCCGTGGCGCTGCTCTCCCTGGTCAGCAATCTGAAGGCGGAGGGCGTCACCCTCGCCCAGCACCTCGACCGTTTCAGCGAACGCTTCGGCCACTTCGCCTCCGGCCAGATCTCGGTGCGCGTCACCGACCTGACCGAGATCGAGCAGGTCATGGCGCGGCTGCGCGAGACACCCCCGGTCTTCGTCGGCAGCATCGCCGTCGACCACATCGACGACCTCTCCGGGGGCTTCAACGGCCTGCCGCCCAGCGACGTGCTGCGCATCCGGCTGGCCGACGGCTCCCGCGTCATGGTGCGCCCGAGCGGCACCGAGCCCAAGCTCAAGGTCTACCTCGACACCAGCAGTTCCGTCGGCACGGTCGCCGAACGCCGGGCCGCCGCGGAGGCAACCCTCGCGGAGCTCGACCGGGGCATGCGCGACCTGATCGCGTAGCCCCGCGAAACGCGGTGCAGCATCCGTTCGCACGGCGCGCGGGTGTTGCGCCGCTGCGCGGGTGGCGTGCCTCGCGCGCAACGGCGCAGCTGCGGCGCACCGCCGCGAGGGCGTCAGCCCAGGGCGGTCTCCAGCTTGGCGGTGAGCTCGTCCACATCGAAGTAGTTGTCGATCACGACGATATCGGCATTGGTCTTGCCGATGGCGTCGACCAGCTCCGACGAGGTAAGGATGACCTGGGCATCCGCCCCGACCGTGCTCACCCCGGCGATGTCGGTGGCCGTGACGAAAGCTTCGATGTCGAGGCGTTTGAGCGCGCGCTCGGCGTTGATTTTGAGGATGGCGGAGGTTCCCACTCCCACCCCACAGAGTGCGACGATCTTCATGAGGGCTCCTCGGTTGCGGTCGGCACGCCGAGCAGGGCGCGGATGGCGTCGGCGTCCGTGGCCGCGGCGAGCGAGGGGATGACGTGCGCGTCGTTGAAGACGTTGGCCAGCTCGGCCACGAGCAGCACGTGCTCGTCGGAGCTGGTGACGGCGAGCCCGAGCACCACGCTGACCGGGTCGTTGTGCGGATGTCCGAACGCGACCGGGTCGGCCAGGGTCACGATGCTGAGGCCCTCGGTGTGCACATCGGGTCCGGGTCGGGCGTGCGCGAGCGCCAGCCCGGGGGCGATGACCACGTAGGCACCGAATTCCTCGATGACGGCGATCATGCGCTTCGTGTATTCGGGGGCGGTGGCGCCGGAGCGCTCGAGGGCACCACCGGCGGCGGCCACCGCGCCGCGCCAATCGTCGACGTGGACGCCGATCGCGATGGCTTCGAGGGGCAGGGGCGGAAGGGGCATGGGAACTTTCACGGGGTAGGGGGTCGGCTTTCGCGAGTCGCTCAGGCGCTTTCGAAACCGGCGACGATGGCGTCCGCCAGCTCTTCGCGTTCGTCGAGCGGAAGGAACGCGGCCTGCGCCGCGTTGAGCTGGAAGACCTCGAGGTCGTCGATGTCGTAGCCGAACGCATCGCTGAGCAGCGCGAGTTCCTGGGTCAGGGTGGTGCTGCTCATCAGGCGGTTGTCGGTGTTGACCGTGACCCGGAAGCCCAGCTGGTAGAGCAGGTCGAAGGGGTGGTCGAGCAGGTCCGCGCCCCACGCGGCGATTGCGCCGGTCTGCAGGTTGGACGACGGGCTGAGCTCGAGGGCGATGTCGCGGTCGCGCACCCACTGCGCCACCGGGCCGAGCGTGACGTAGGTGTTCTCCGCGTCTTCGCGCCCGATCACGATTTCCTCGGCCAGACGCACGCCGTGGCCCAGGCGCAATGCCCGGCCGTCGTAGAGCGCCCCACGGATGCTCTCCAACCCGTCAGCCTCGCCCGCATGCACGGTGACGGGCAGGAAGGCCTTCGCGAGGAAGTCGAACGCGTCCCGGTGGTGGTGGGCCGGGAACCCCAGTTCGGCCCCGGCGATGTCGAAGCCGACAACCCCGTTGGAACGATGCCGCACGGCGAGTTCCGCGATCTCCAGGCTGCGCTCGGCATGCCTCATGGCCGTGATCAGCTGGCCGATCCCAATGCGGGACCCGGCACCCGCGACCAGCGCGATGCCGGCCTCGATGCCCTCCTGCACCGCCTCGACGCTCTGGTCGAGGGTGAGGCCGCGGGCCAGGTGCTGCTCGGGGGCCCAGCGGATCTCCCCGTAGATCACGCCGTCGGCGGCGAGGTCCTCCACGAATTCGCGGGCCACGCGCACCAGGGCCTCGCGGGTCTGCATCACGCCGACGGTGACGTCGAAAGTCTTCAGGTAGTCGACCAGGGTGCCGGAGTCGGCCTGGATGCTGAACCAGGAGCCGAGCGATCGGGCATCCGTCGCCGGCAGCGCCAGCCCGACCGCGTCGGCCAGCTCGATGATGGTCTGCGGGCGCAGGCCGCCGTCGAGGTGGTCGTGCAGGGAGATCTTCGGCAGTGCGTTGATGCTCGTGCCGGCACCGGGCAGCAGGTAGTCCTCAGGGCTCGTGTTCACCCCCCTAATCTACCGGCTGGGTGCTGAGAGTCACACTGCTGGCCGAGCCGGCCCGCACATCCGTTCAGATGCACGGGCCGAGACCGGCCGGGCGGTTCAGCGGCCGATGCGCTCGGCGATCAGCGGGCCGCCGTCCTGCACGGGCTCGCCGGGGTCGCCGATGCGATATGCGCCGTCCACGGCCTCCAGGGCCCGCGCGAAGCGCTCGGGTTCGTCGGCGCTGAGGGTGAACAGGGGCTGGCCGGCGCGCACGGTATCGCCAGGCTTGGCGTGCAGGTCGATGCCGGCGGCGTGCTGCACCGGATCCTGCTTGCGGGCGCGGCCAGCGCCGAGGCGCCAGGCGCCGATGCCGAACGGCAGCGCCTGCTGCTCGACGAGAACACCGTCGCGCAGGGCGGTGACGACGTGGGTCTCGCGGGCCACGGGCAGCGGGGCGTCGGGATCGCCGCCCTGGGCACGGATCACGTCGCGCCACTTGTCCATGGCGCGCCCGTCGGTGAGGGCGGATTCCACGTCGACGTCGGTGATGCCCACCAGAGCGAGCATCTCCCGGGCCAGGGCCACGGTGAGCTCGACGACATCCGCCGGCCCGCCGCCGGCGAGAACCTCGACCGATTCACGCACCTCGTTGGCGTTTCCGATCGCGAGCCCGAGCGGCACGTTCATGTTGGTGAGCAGAGCGGATGTCGCCACGCCGGCGTCCTCGCCGAGGGCGACCATGGTGCGGGCGAGCTCCCGGGACCGTTCGATGTCTTTCAGGAACGCGCCCGACCCGAACTTCACGTCCAGGACGAGGGCGCCGGTGCCCTCCGCGATCTTCTTCGACATGATCGACGACGCGATCAGCGGGATCGCCTCGACGGTGCCGGTGATGTCGCGCAGCGCGTAGAGCTTGCCGTCGGCCGGGGCCAGACCGCCGCCGGCGGCGCAGATCACGCCGCCGAATTCCTGCAGCTGCGCGAACATCTCCTCGTTGGTGAGGTGCGCACGCCAGCCGGGGATGGATTCGAGCTTGTCGAGGGTGCCGCCGGTGTGGCCGAGGCCGCGGCCGGACAGCTGCGGCACGGCCGCACCGAAGACCGCCACGAGTGGCATCAGCGGCAGGGTGATCTTGTCGCCGACGCCGCCGGTGGAGTGCTTGTCGGTGGTCGGTTTGCCGAGTCCGGCGAAGCTCATCCGCTCGCCGCTGCTCAGCATCGCCATGGTGAGATCCTTGATCTCCCGGCGGTTCATGCCGTTCAGGAAGATCGCCATGGTCATAGCGGCCATCTGCTCGTCGCCGACGTAACCGCGCGTGTACGCGTCGATCAGCCAGTCGATCTGCGGCGTGCTGAGCTCGCCCCGATCACGCTTGGCATGGATCAGGTCCACGGCGTCGAAGGCCTCGATACGGTTCTCGTTGGTGCTCACAGCTACTCTTCCTGATATTCGGCGAGCTGCCTCGGCCCGAAGGCGTCCGGCAGCACTTCATCGATGGTGCGCACACCCGACACCGTCTCCAGCAGCATGCCGGGCGCGGAATGTTCGTACAACAGCTGGCGGCAGCGGCCGCAGGGCATCAGCGTTCGGCCGTTGCCGTCGACGCAGGTGAAGGCGACGAGGTGGCCTCCCCCGGTCAGGTGCAGCACGGAGACTAGGGCGCATTCGGCGCAGAGGGTGAGCCCGTAGGAGGCGTTCTCCACGTTGCATCCGCTGATCACACGACCGTCGGTGACCTGCGCCGCGGCGCCGACCGGGAACTTCGAGTACGGCACATAGGCCTGGGCCATCGCCGTCGTCGCGGCCTCCCGCAGCGCCGCCCAGTCGATGTCGCCGGCCGCTGGCGAGGCGCCGTGGCTCACGCCGGTCACGATTTGATGTAGGGCTTGCCGGATGCCGCCGGTCCCCGCGACGTTCCGACGAACCCGGCAACGGCGGCGATGGTGATCAGGTACGGCAGCATGAGCATGAACTCGCTCGGCACCGGCGAACCGATGACACTGAGCACGTTCTGCAAGTTGCTCGCGAACCCGAACAGGAGGGCGGCCAGCGTGGCCCGGATCGGATCCCAACGGCCGAAGATCACGGCGGCCAGCGCGATGAAGCCGGCTCCGGCGGTCATCTCCTTGCCGAAAGCACCCACCGAACCGAGGGTGAAGTAGGCGCCGCCGAGGCCGACGATCGCGCCAGCGAGCGACACGTTCCAGAACCGGGTGCGGCCGACGTTGATGCCGACGGTGTCTGCCGCCTGGGGGTGCTCGCCCACGCTGCGGAGGCGCAGGCCCCACCGGGTGTGGAAGATCCCGTAGTACACCAAGGCGACGGCCACATACATGATGTAGACGATCAGGGTCTGCCGGAACAAGACCGGTCCGATGATCGGGATCTCGCTGAGCAGCGGGATGTTGATCCGCTCGAATCGAGGCGGCTGGTTGAGCAGGGCCGCGTTGGGCGCCATCACCTGGGAGTAAAGGAAACCGGTGACACCGATCACGAGAACGTTGAGCACGACACCGACGATGACCTGGTCGACGAAGTACTTGATCGAGAACGAGGCGAGCACCATCGAGACGAGAACGCCGGCGAACATGGCCGCGACGAGGCCGAGAATGGGCTGGTTGGTCAGGGACGCCACCATGGCCGAGGTGAACGCCCCGGCGAGCAGTTGCCCCTCGATGGCGATGTTGACCACGCCGACCCGTTCGGAGATGACACCGCCGAGAGCACCGAAGATCAGCGGTACGGCCAGGCTGAGCGAACCGAACAGCAGCCCGGGCACCGGGATGGACCCGCCGGCGGCGGCCCAGACCAGGAATCCGATCAGGAAGAGTACCGCGTAGACGGAGATAAGCCAGATCGGCACCTGACGCCGGGACTGCACCAGCCACACGCTCACGCCCGTGATCAAAAGCAGCAGCACACTGATGACGATGCCGGTCAGCCGGGTGGGCAGCAGGAGATCGGGAAGCTGGATCAGGTCGCTCGAGGTGGAGAGCCGCATGGTGCTGACGCCCTCGCGGCCGAAGGCCACGAAGAGCGCGAAGGCGACGACGGTGAAGATCGCCAGGGCGATGGGCGACTTCCAACTCTTCACGATTTTGAAGTCGGGGCGATCGTCGGCGGTGGACGATATGGGCTGGACGGCCGGGGCAACGGTGCTCACTGTGCAGCCACCTCCTGGGAAACGTTGGGCAGTGCCCGGCGGAGCGCGGAGCCCGGGGCCGGCAGTCGGAAGATGGCCCGCACGAGGGGCGGAGCCGCGATGAAAAGCACGATCAGTGACTGCACGACGAGCACGATGTCGATCGGCACACCCTCGGCCGCCTGCATCGAGAAACCGCCGGCCTTGAACGCGCCGAACAGGATGCCCGCGGCGAACACACCCCAGGGCTTGGAACGGCCCAGCAGCGCGACCGTGATCGCATCGAAGCCGATGCCGGAGTCCAGTCCGGCGCCGAAACCGCTGGTCGTGGTGCCGAGCACCTGGTTGATGCCGGCCAGGCCGATCAGTCCGCCCGAGAACAGCATCGCGTAGACGTAGATGCGCTTGACGCTGATGCCGGCGACGCGCGCCGCGTGGGGGTTCAGTCCCACAGCCCGGAACTGGAAGCCCAGGTTCGACCGGGACAGCAGCCACCAGGTGAAAACCGTGGCGGCGATGGCCAGGATGAAGCCGAAGTGCAGCGAGTACGTCGAGCCGAGAAGGTCGGGGAAGACCGCGGTGACCTTCGTCGCCGGGCTCTTCGGGTTGTTCGATCCGGGGGTCTTCAGGAAGCCCTCGCGCAGCAGGTAGCTGACCAGGTAGAACGCGACGTAGTTGAGCATGATCGTGGTGATCACCTCATGGGCGCCGGTGCGGGCCTTGAGCAGACCCACGATCCCACCCCAGAGGGCGCCGCCGAGCACGCCGGCCACGAGGGCCGCGACCATGTGCAGGCCGTAGGGCAGGTCGACGGCGAAACCGACCCAGCCGCCGAGGGCGGCGGCGATCAGCATCTGGCCGCGGCCACCGATGTTGAACATGCCCACCCGGAAACCCAGCGCCACGCCGAGCCCCGCCATGATCAGCGGGGTCGCGAAGGTGAGCGTCTCGGTGAGCGGCTTGATGCCGGCGGCGAAGCTCGGTCGACGGAAGTTGTAGACCGACCCCTGGAACAGGGCCGAGTAGGCGCCGGACACGGAATACCAGACTTCCCGCAGCAGGTCGCCGGGCCGGGAGAAGAAGTAGCCTGCGGCTTCCTGAACGCCCTCGTTGGTGAAGGCGATCATGATGCCGCCGACGAAGAGCGCGAGCACGACGGCGAGCACGGAGATGATCGCGTTGCCGGTGGTGATCTCGCGAAACGCCTGGTTCCAGCGGGACGGCTGTTCGGGGGCCGGGCTTGACGGCGTTCCTGACTCGGTCGTGGGACCCTGTGTCGCGCTCACGCGGCAGCTCCTTCTCCGGCGGGCGTTTCGCCGGCCATCATCAAACCGAGTACGGCGCGCGGCGTGTCACCGGGAACGATGCCGACGATGCGACCGCGGTACATGACCATGATCCGGTCCGCGAGGGCTGCCACCTCGTCGAGCTCCGTCGAGATGACGATCACGGGCGTGCCGGCATCCCGGGTGTCCACGATGCGTTCGTGGACGAACTCCACCGAGCCGACGTCGAGCCCGCGGGTGGGCTGGGCTGCGACGAAGAGGCGCAGATCGCGGCCGAGCTCGCGGGCGAGCACGACCTTCTGCTGGTTGCCGCCGGAGAGCTTGCCGACCGGGGTCTCGATGCCCTGGGCGCGCACGTCGAATTCTGTGACTTTTTTTTCGGCGAACGCGGCGAGGAAGGCCCGCTGCACGTTCCACCGTTTGACGAAGGGGAGCGCGTTCGAGCGGTCGAGCATGAGGTTCTCGGCGATGGTGAACTCACCGACCAGTCCGTCTTCGTTGCGGTCTTCCGGTACGAATCCGACTCCGGCGTCGAGTACCTGGCGCACCGAATGCCCGCGCAGCGACTTGCCGTCGAGGGTGATCTCCCCGGAGACCCGCGATTGGAGCCCCATCATCGCCTCGGTGAGTTCGGTCTGGCCGTTTCCCTGCACCCCGGCGATGGCCAGGATCTCCCCCTTGTGCACCTCGAAGCTGACGTTGTTGACCAGGATCTGGCCGTGCGGGCCCAGCACGGTGAGGTTCTTCACCGACAGAACCACCTCACCGGGCAGTGCCGGGGACTTGTCCACGGTGAGGTCGACTGCACGGCCGACCATCTGGGTGGCCAGCTCGACGTTGCTCGCGGTCGGGGACGCCTCGCCGACGACCTTGCCCAGACGGATGACGGTGATCCGGTCGGCGACTTCGCGCACCTCGCGCAGCTTGTGGGTGATGAACACGATGGAGGTACCGCTCGCCTTGAGCTGGCGCATGATGACCATCAGCTCGTCGGTCTCCTGCGGCGTGAGCACGGCGGTGGGCTCGTCGAAGACGAGCACCTTCGCGTCGCGCGAGAGCGCCTTGATGATCTCGACCCGCTGCTGCACGCCGACGGGGAGGTCTTCGACGAGCGCATCCGGGTCGACGTCGAACCCGAACCGCCGGGAGATCTCGCGCACGTGCTTGCGGGCCGCGGGCAGGTCGAGGCGACCGCCGGCCTTGGTCTCCTCATGCCCGAGCATGACGTTCTCGGCGACGGTGAACACCGGGATGAGCATGAAGTGCTGGTGCACCATGCCGATGCCGGCGGCCATGGCGTCGCCGGGGCCGCTGAAGTGCTGCACCACGTCGTCGAGGAGGATATCGCCCTCCTCGGCCCGGTACAGGCCGTAGAGCACGTTCATCAGGGTGGATTTCCCCGCGCCGTTTTCGCCGAGCAGTGCGTGGATTTCTCCGGCCTCGACGGTGAGGTCAATGTGGTCATTCGCGACCAGGGCACCGAATCGCTTCGTAATGCCTCGAAGTTCGAGCTTCATGTCGTCGATTCTATTCAGTGGTGAGCGAAAGTTGACGCTCTTGCTCATATGTTGGCGGGGTGGCGCGGTTCGCTTGGGTGTGCAGGCATCCCGGCCGGCGACATCCGCCCACTGACGCAGGAGGGGAGGCCCGCATAATGCGTGCCTCCCCGACTGCGTTGGAGTGCTGTTTCGGTGCTACTTCGGGGTCGCGGGCGACTCAACCTTGAGAGCGCCGCTGATGATGTCGGCCTTGATGGCCTCGATCTCGGTCATGACCGCGGGGTCGACCTTGGACTCCCAGTCGTGGAGCGGGGCGATGTCGACGCCCTCGTTCTCGAGCGTGCCGACGTAGGGGGTGGACGAGAAGTCGCCCTCAGCGTCGTCGAGGATGATCTGCTCGGTGGCATCCGTCATCTGCTTGAGCACCGAGGTGAGGTATAGCGAAGCGAACTCGGGCGTGGTCTCGAACAGGTCGCTGTCGACACCGATGATGGCGACGTCCTTGCCGGAGTCCTGAATGGCCTGCGCGGTGCCCTGGAAGAGCGGTCCGGCAACCGGGAGGATGATGTCAGCGCCGGCGTCGATCAGGGTGGTGCTGAGCGCCTTGCCCTGGTTGATGTCGTCGAAGCCACCGGCGAACAGGCCGGTCTGGGTGGCCTTGTCCCAGCCGCTGACGGTGACGTCGGTGCCCTTCTTCTCGTTGTGGTACGCGACGCCGTCGACAAAGCCGTCCATGAAGATGGTGACCGACGGGAACTGGAGTCCGCCGTAGGTGCCGACGACTCCGGTCTTGGTGGTGCCCGCGGCCAGGTAGCCGGCCAGGAATGCGGCCTGCGCCGTGTCGTACAGCACCGGCTTCACGTTGTCGAGCGTCAGCGGGCTGAAGTCGTCATTGGAGAGCGCGGAGTCGATCAGCGCGAAGTTGGTGTCGGGCGCGGCCTGGGCGGCATCGCGGGTGGCGTTGGAGAGGGCGAAACCGACGGTGAGGACGAAGTCGCAACCCTGGTCGACCATGCTCGAGACGTTCGGGCCGTACTGGTCTTCCGACTTGGACTCGGCCTGCTGGAATTCGATGCCGAGCTCGTCGGAGGCCTTGGTGATGCCCTCGAAGCTGGACTGGTTGAAGGACTTGTCGTCGAAGCCGCCGAAGTCGGAGACGATGCAGGGCAGGTAGTCGGATTCGGCACCGCCACCAGCGGTTCCCTCATCGGTCGGCGCCGGCGCACAGGCTGCGAGAAGGGCCACGACGCCCAGCGTGGCAAGGCCGCTGAATGCGACCCGTCGTTTCATGATTGTCAAAATGACCTCCAATGGTCGCCCGGCGCGGGTTCGCAAGGGGCTGTATTGGGTTACACGCTATCGAATGATTCTCTGCTCAGAGGAGCAAAACGGGCCCGTGGGCGAAAGGTTATCAAGACGCGATGCTGGTCCGCGGCGGGCCTGCCGGACGCCCCGGCCGAATCGGGCCCGAAAATGCCCCCGATCGGGGGGTTTGATACCGGTTAGAGCACGTCGCTGCTGCCCGACAGCTTCAGCGCGTCGACGACGGCCTTGACCTTCTGCGCGTTCGCACTGGTCGTGACCAGGAGGGCGTCCGGGGTGTCGACCACGACGATGTCCTCGACGCCGATCAGGGCGATCATGCGCCCGGTGTGGCTGACCACGATCCCGCTCGAGGAGTCGGCAAGCACCCGGGCACCCTCGCCGAGGATGGCGAGGTCGCGCTTGCGACCGTTGGCGTGGATTTTCGCTATCGACGCGAAGTCACCCACGTCGTCCCAGTCGAACTGGCCGGGGATCACGGCAAGCTTGCCGCGGCCGGCCGCCGGCTCGGCGACCGAGTAGTCGATCGCGATCTTCTTCAAACGGGGCCAGACGCGGTCGACCACGGCGCCGCGGCGCGGGGTATCCCAGGCCTCGGCCAGTTCGAGCAGTCCGGCGAGAAGTTCGGGCTCGGACGCCCCGATCTCTTCCAGCAGGCGGTCGGCGCGGGCGATGAACATGCCGGCGTTCCAGAAATAGGTGCCGTTGGCCAGGTAGCCCTGGGCGGTGGCAAGGTCGGGCTTCTCCACGAAGGAGTCCACCGACAGGGCGCTGGCTGCGCCTGCAATGTGCAGCGCGCCGGCGGTCTTGATATAGCCGAAGCCGACGGCCGGCTCCGTGGGCTGGATGCCGATGGTGACGATGTAGCCGGCGTCGGCGGCGCACACGGCGTCGGTGACCGCCTGGCGGAACAGGTGGTGTCCCTTGATCACGTGGTCGGCGGCGAAGGAGCCGATGATTACGCCCGGTTCGCGTCTCTCCAGAATCGCCGCGGCCAGGCCGATGGCGGCGGTGGACTCGCGCGGCTCGCTTTCGAGCACCACGTTCAGGTCGGCAAGCTCGGGCAGCTGCTCCTCGACGGCGGCGCGGTGCGCGCGGCCGGTGACCACCATGATGCGCTGCTCCCCCGACAGAGGTGCGAGGCGATCCCAGGTCGCCCGGAGCAGGGTCTGGCCGGAGCCGGTCAGGTCGTGCAAAAATTTGGGGGCGTCGGCGCGGGACAGCGGCCACAGCCGGGATCCGATCCCGCCGGCGGGAATCACGCTGTAGAAACGATCGAGAGGTTCCATGGAATGAGACATTGGGCCAGACTATCGTCCGGACCGTCCCGTTCATGGCGTGTTTACCTGCCCGCCGGTGGGCGTGCCTACGCTCATGTCCATGAGGGTTGCACTCATCACCGAAAGTTTTCTGCCCACGGTCAGCGGAGTCACCACGAGCGTGTGCAAGGTGCTCGAGCACCTTTCCCGCACGGGCCACGACGCGATGGTCATCGCCCCGGCCGGCGCCCCGGACGAGTATGCCGGATTCCCCGTGCACGGTGTGCCCGCGGCACGCTACCGGCAGTTCCCGGTGGGAATGCCCAGCCCGCAGGTGCACCGCCTGCTGGCCGATTTCGCCCCGGACGTGCTGCACGCGGCGTCGCCGTTCCTGCTCGGCGCCCAGGGCATCGCGGCCGCGAACCGGCAGGACGTTCCCAGCGTCGCCGTTTTCCAGACGGATGTCGCCGGCTACGCCCGCCGCAACCGGCTCGGCCCGGCCGCGCAGTCCGTCTGGCGTTTCGTCAAGTGGGTGCACGAGGGAGCCGACCTCACCCTGGCTCCCTCCTCCGCGTCGATGGCGGACCTGCGCCGCATCGGCCTGCGGCGGCTGGCGCACTGGACCCGCGGCGTCGACCTGGTCGGCTACCACCCCAACCGGAGATCCGACCCGGAGGCGTCGGCGCTGCGGAGCCGGCTGGCCCCGAACGGGGAGGTCGTCGTGGGCTACGTCGGCCGCCTGGCACCGGAGAAGCAGGTGGAGAGGTTCCGGGCCCTGCGCGGGCTGCCCGGCATCCGTCTCGCCCTCGTCGGCGACGGCCCGTCGCGGCCGGCGCTCGAGCGGGAGCTCGCCGGGATGCCGGTGACCTGGCTCGGCCGCCTGGACGGGGCGGATCTCGCCCGGGCTTACGCGAGCTTCGACCTGTTCCTGCACGCGGGCACCGAGGAGACCTTCGGCCAGACCCTGCAGGAGGCGCACGCCGCCGGGCTGCCGGTCGTCGCACCGCGGGCCGGCGGCCCGATCGACCTGGTCAGCCACGGCGAAAACGGCTTCCTCTTCATTCCGGACGACGAGAGAGACCTGCGCCGCTGCGTCGCCCGGCTGGTCCTGGACCCTGCGCTGCGGCGGCGGATGGGCGAGGCGGGACGCCGGAGCGTGCTCGGTCGATCCTGGGAAAACGTGTGCGGCGCGCTGCTGGCGCATTACGAGCAGGTCGTCGACGAACGAGCCGCCGTTCGCGCCATGGTTGCGGTTCCGCTGTCAATGCAGCGCTAGCCGGACATTCGCGTTTTATCTCGGCACAGAGACACTTATAATTGAGGTATGCGCGCACGGCGCATTGTCGGCCTGCTTCGTCGAGGCCGCCACACAGCCAGGGAGGGTTGGTCATGCCAGAGCAGGCAGCGACACTGACATCCCAGCAGAAGACGACATCACTTCGCCCCGCCGGAACCCTGTATCGGGGCCGTGAGGGTATGTGGTCGTGGGTCCTCCACCGCATTACGGGTGTTGCGATCTTCTTCTTCTTGCTGGTTCACATCTTGGACACCGCGCTGGTGCGCGTCAGCCCGGAGGCCTACAACGCGGTCATCAGCAGCTATCAGACGCCGATCATGGGCCTCGGCGAAACCGCGCTCGTCGGGGCCATCGTGTTCCACGCCTTCAACGGGATTCGGATCATCCTGATCGACTTCTGGAACGCCAAGTACCAGAAGGCCATGTTCTACGTTGTGGTCGCCCTGTGGGTGGCAACGATGCTCGCCTTCGTGCCGCGCCACCTGATCAACGTGTTCAGCCACTAGAACGGGGAGAGCCATGACATCCACAATCGAAGCTCCCCGCAGTCCCTACTCCCGCGCGCCGCGCTCCCGCGGCGTGAACTGGGAGAAGTGGGGCTGGATCTACATGCGCGTCTCCGGCGTTGTGCTGGTCGTGCTCATCTTCGGACACCTCTTCGTCAACCTGATGGTCGGCGAGGGCGTCAGCGCCCTCAACTTCGCTTTCGTCGCCGGCAAGCTGACCACCCCGTTCTGGATGGTCTGGGACGTTCTCATGCTCTGGCTCGCCCTGATCCACGGCGGCAACGGCATGCGCACGCTGGTCAACGACTACGCCACGCAGCGTCTGACCCGCGGCATCCTGAAGTCCGCCATCCTGGCGGCCGTCGTGATCCTGATCGTGCTCGGCACGCTCGTGGTCTTCACGTTCGACCCTTGCCCGGCCGGTTCGCCCGCCGATCTTCTTCCCTCGTTTTGCTCGGCCATTTAGGAGCTGCTAAAACCCATATGACTACGGATGCTTCAACCGCGCCCTCAGAGTCCACCGTCGTCGATGGTGTGCACTACCACCAGTTCGACATCGTCATCGTGGGAGCCGGCGGTGCCGGTATGCGTGCCGCCATCGAAGCCGGCTCCGGCGCCAGCACGGCCGTGATCTCCAAGCTGTACCCGACGCGTTCGCACACGGGTGCGGCGCAGGGCGGGATGGCCGCGGCCCTCGCCAACGTCGAAGAAGACAACTGGGAATGGCACACCTTCGACACGGTCAAGGGTGGCGACTACCTGGTGGACCAGGACGCGGCCGAGATCCTCGCCAAGGAAGCCATCGACGCGGTCATCGACCTCGAGAACATGGGCCTGCCCTTCAACCGAACGCCGGAGGGCAAGATCGACCAGCGCCGGTTCGGCGGCCACACCAGCGACCACGGCAAGGCGCCGGTACGGCGGGCCTGCTACGCCGCGGACCGCACCGGCCACATGATCCTGCAGACGCTCTACCAGAACTGCGTCAAACGCGGCATCAACTTCTTCAACGAGTTCTACGTACTCGACCTGGTCATGACACCGGTCGACGGGGTCGACCAGCCCTCGGCCGTCGTCGCCTACGACCTGTCCACCGGCGAACTGCACGTCTTCCAGGCGAAGGCGTTCATCTTCGCCACCGGCGGGTTCGGCAAGATCTACAAGACCACCTCCAACGCGCACACCCTCACCGGCGACGGCGTGGGCATCGTGTGGCGCAAGGGCCTGCCGCTCGAGGACATGGAGTTCTTCCAGTTCCACCCGACCGGACTGGCGGGCCTGGGCATCCTGCTCACCGAGGGCGCGCGCGGAGAGGGCGCCATCCTCCGCAACGCGGCCGGCGAACGGTTCATGGAGCGCTACGCGCCCACCATCAAGGACCTCGCCCCGCGGGACATCATCGCCCGTTGCATGGTCAAGGAGGTCGCGGAAGGCCGCGGTGCCGGTCCCAACAAGGACTACCTGTACCTCGACTGCACTCACCTCGGTGCCGAGGTGCTCGAGACCAAGCTGCCCGACATCACCGAGTTCGCCCGCACCTATCTGGGCGTCGACCCGGTCACCGAACCGGTGCCGGTCATGCCCACCGCGCACTACGCGATGGGCGGCATCCCCACCAACGTGAACGCGGAGGTGCTGCGCAACAACACGACCGTCGTGCCCGGCCTCTACGCGGCCGGCGAATGCGCCTGCGTGTCCGTGCACGGCTCCAACCGCCTCGGCACCAACTCGTTGCTCGACATCAACGTCTTCGGCAAGCGCGCCGGCAACAACGCCGTCGCCTATGTCACGACGGCCGAGTTCACGCCGCTGCCGACCGACCCGGCCCGGGGTGTGCGGGAGCTGCTGGAAGGAATCCGCACCTCGACCGGAACCGAGCGCATCGCCGTGCTCCGCAAGGAGCTGCAGGAGACGATGGACGCCAAGGCGCAGGTGTTCCGCACCGACGAGTCGCTCTCCGACGTCACCAACGTGATCCACGGCCTACGCGAGCGGTACAAGAATATCGGCGTGCAGGACAAGGGCCGCCGGTTCAACACCGACCTTCTTGAGGCCGTCGAACTCGGCTTCTTGCTCGACCTGGCCGAGGTCGTCGTGTACTCCGCACGCAACCGCAAGGAGAGCCGCGGCGGGCACATGCGCGACGACTTCCCCCTGCGCGACGACGCCAACTACCTCGTGCACACCATGGCCTACCTGACCGGAGACCCGCTCTCCGCCGACGCCGCCGACCACATTGCGCTCGACTGGAAGCCGGTCACCATCACGCGCTACCAGCCGATGGAAAGGAAGTACTGAGTTGAGTACCGCAACCGCAACCGCACCGACAACCGCACCGACAACTGCGAGTGCCCCGGTCGTGCCGGAGGAAATCCAGTCCTTCACCGTGACCCTGATCATCCGCCGGTACAACCCGGAGGTCGACGACGAACCGCACTGGGACGACTTCGACGTACAGATGTACCCGACGGACCGCGTGCTCGACGCTCTGCACAAGATCAAGTGGGAGCAGGACGGCTCACTGAGCTTCCGCCGCTCCTGTGCGCACGGCATCTGCGGCTCGGACGCCATGCGCATCAACGGCCGCAACCGCCTGGCCTGCAAGACCCTGATCAAGGACCTCGACATCACCAAGCCGGTATACGTGGAGGCGATTAAGGGCCTGCCGCTGGAGAAGGACCTGATCGTGGACATGGAGCCGTTCTTCGAATCGTTCCGTGCCGTGCAGCCGTTCCTGGTGGCGAACAACGCCCCCACCGACGGCAAGGAGCGCATCCAGACCGTCGCCCAGCGCGAACGCTTCGATGACACGACGAAGTGCATCCTCTGCGCCGCGTGCACGTCGAGCTGCCCGGTGTTCTGGACCGACGGACAGTACTTCGGTCCGGCCGCGATCGTCAACGCGCACCGCTTCATCTTTGACTCGCGCGACGACAACGCCGCCGTGCGCCTCGACATCCTGAACGACAAGGAAGGCGTGTGGCGCTGCCGCACGACCTTCAACTGCACCGAGGCGTGCCCCCGCGGGATCCAGGTCACGCAGGCCATCTCTGAGGTCAAGCAGGCCATGCTGCGCGGCACAGTGTAGCCGGTCCGAACCCTGGGGCCGGTCTTGTCACGACGTTTCGTCGTGGCGAGACCGGCCTTTCGCTTTCTCCGCTGCCCGGCTGCCGCTTAGGCTGAGCGGGTGAACACTCCCACGGCGATCGACCGGACCAAGACACTCATCGCGCGGGTGATGCGCTCGCGCCCGGTGCGGGTCTTCACCCGGTTCGGTGAAAGCGGCGGCGGCATCCTGGCCGGCGGCATGTCCTACCAGGCCATCTTCGCGACGTTCGCGGCCCTCTGGCTGACCTTCTCCATCGCGGGGCTGTGGATCACGTCCAATCCCGACCTCGAGCTGACGCTCTACTCCTTCATCAACCAGTCCGTGCCCGGGCTGATCGGCGAGGAAGGCGTGATTGACCCGAGCGTCCTCGCCGACGCCAGGGTCCTCGGCTGGTCGGGCGTCATCGCACTGGTCGGCCTGCTCGCGACCGTGCTCGGCTGGCTCTCGACAACGGCGCAGGCAGTGCGCACGATCTTCCGGATGCCGCCCGACAAGACCTTCATCCTCCTCGTCAAGCTGCGGGAGCTGGGCCTCGGAGTGCTGTTCGCGGTCGTGCTCGTGGTGTCGGCGTTGATCTCGATCGCGAGCACCGAGGCGCTCGGGGCCCTGTTCGGGCTTTTCGGGGTGTCCCGGGATTCGTTCTGGTTCAACGGCGCCGCCCGAGCGGTCGGCCTGCTCCTCGTGCTCCTGATCGACACGATCACCCTCGCCGCACTGTTCCGGGTGCTGTCGCGGGTGCGGATCCCCGTTCGCCAGCTCATCACCGGCTCCATCCTGGGCGCGGTGGGCCTCGGTGTCCTCAAGGTCCTCGGCAGCACGCTGCTCGCCGGCGCCGGCCGCAACCCGCTGCTCGCCGCATTCGCGGTGATCATCGGACTCCTGATCTGGTTTAACCTGACCAGCACCCTGACACTGCTCGCGGCATCCTGGATCGCCGTCGGCATGGACGACGCCGGGTTCTCGCCGCGACGGATCAGCGCGGACGAGGTTGCCACCGAGAAGCGCCGGCAGGAGGAGGAGGCGTTCCGCGTGGTGGTGCAGGCCGAGCTTCGGGAGGCCCGCCTCGCACACGACACCGCGGCCTGGCCCCAGCGGCTGCTCACCGCGCGTCGCCTGCGCGCCGCCGAGAAGCGAGCCGCTGAGCTGACGAACGACGGCCCCTCGGCCTGAGCCAAAGTAGAATCGGGGAATGCCTTCCGCCTCGACTGCCGCCTCGACTGCCGCTTCCACCCCGGCCGCGTCCGACCCTGCTTCCTCCGCCGCCTCCGCCGATTCCGCTGTGTCCGCGGCTTTCGCCGGCGAGCGCCTGCGGATCGCGAGCGTGAACGTGAACGGCGTGCGCGCCGCCTTCCGCAAGGGAATGGGCGACTGGCTGTCCGAACGCGACGTGGATATCCTCGCCCTTCAGGAGGTGCGTGCCTCGACCGAGGACCTCGAGGGTCTGCTCGGGCCGGAATGGAGCATCCTGCACGACGCCGCCACCGCGAAGGGCCGGGCCGGGGTGGCCCTGGCCAGCCGATCGACCGCGGCCATCCACCGGGTCGAGCTCGGCGCCGCCGAATTCGACAGCGCCGGCCGCTGGCTCGAAGCCGACTACGAGGTCAACGGCAAATTGATCACCGTCGTGAGCACCTATGTGCACTCCGGCGAGGTAGGTACCCCGAAGCAGGTCGAGAAGTACAGGTTCCTCGACGCCATGCTCGAACGACTGCCCGAGCTCGCCGCGCACAGCGACCGGGCCGTCGTGCTCGGTGACCTGAACGTCGGGCACCGCACGCTCGACATCAAGAATT
Source organism: Cryobacterium sp. TMT1-19 (assembly GCF_004403055.1). Taxonomy (NCBI): domain Bacteria; kingdom Bacillati; phylum Actinomycetota; class Actinomycetes; order Micrococcales; family Microbacteriaceae; genus Cryobacterium; species Cryobacterium sp. TMT1-19. The sequence continues at coordinate 24,032 of NZ_SOHB01000001.1, read as the reverse complement.
GGCGCGGAAACGTGAAGCACGCCGGGTTCCTGCCCGAGGAGCGCGCCTACTTCGACCGCATCGTCGGCGCCGAAGACGCCCCGGACTACAACGCCGGGGCCGGACTCGGCTGGATCGACGTGGGGCGCCGGTGGGCCGGCGAAGTGGACGGGCCGTTCACCTGGTGGTCGTGGCGCGGCCAGGCGTTCGACAACGACACCGGCTGGCGGATCGACTACCAGCTGGCCACATCGGCGCTCGCGGCATCCGTCACCGGCTACGTCGTCGACCGCGCGGCCGCCTACGACCAGCGCTGGTCCGACCACACCCCCGTGGTCGTCGACTACACCATCTGACCTCCCCTCCAACTCGCGCCTTCGGCCCGGCCGGCGGCCACACGCTACGAAAAGATCTGATCCCATGGACAAGCCCCGCCTCTACTCGGGCATGCAGCCGAGCGCCGATTCCCTGCAGATCGGCAATTACATCGGCGCCCTCCTGAACTGGAAGGCGCTGCAGCAGACCCACGACGCGTACTTCTCCATCGTCGACCTGCACGCCCTGACCGTGGCGCAGGACCCGGTGAAGCTGCGGGAGAACACCCGCCGCACCGCCGCCCAATACATCGCGAGCGGCATCGACCCGTCGGCGTCGACACTGTACGTGCAGTCGCATGTCGCCGCGCACGCCCAGCTGGCTTGGGTGCTGAACACGATCACCGGTTTCGGCGAGGCCAGCCGGATGACCCAGTTCAAGGACAAATCCGCCCGGCAGGGATCGGACGCGACCACCGTGGGACTGTTCGCCTACCCGATGCTGATGGCCGCGGACATTCTGCTGTACGACACCGAGATCGTGCCGGTCGGCGAAGACCAGCGTCAGCACGTTGAACTGACCCGCGACCTCGCGGCGCGCTTCAACGCCCGGTTCGGGCAGACGTTCACGGTGCCGGAGGTCGCCATCGTCACGGAGACCGCCAAGATCTACGACCTGCAGAACCCGACGTCGAAGATGTCGAAGTCGGCCGAGTCGCACGCGGGCGTGATCTGGCTGCTCGACGAGCCGGCGGTGACGAATAAGAAGATCATGCGCGCGGTCACGGATGCCGAGGGCGGCGTGGTCTTCGACCGCGAGAACAAGCCGGGCGTGGCCAACCTGCTGACGATCTACTCGGTGCTCGCGGAACGCTCGGTGGGTTCGATCGAGGACGAGTACGCCGGCCGCGGCTACGGCGACCTGAAGAAAGGTCTCGCCGAGGTGGTCACGGGCACGTTCGGGCCGATCCGGGCGCGCGTTCTCGAGCTGCTCGACGACCCGGCCGAACTCGACCGACTCCTCGCCCTCAACGCGGACCGGGCGGCGACGGTGGCCAACGAGACGCTGGCGCGCGCCTACGACCGCGTCGGTCTGCTACCGCGGCGCTAGGGCGGTGGTGGCGATTGTGGTGAGCTCGCTGCCGATGGGGCGGGGCCGGCCCGTCGACGTCGTCGTCATGGCCGTCGTCGTCGTCATGGTCGTCGTCGTCGTCATGTTCGTCATGTTCGTCATGGTCGTCATGGTCGTCGACGTCGTCGTCGGGTAGCGGATGTCCGCGCCCGCGGTCGTTCTGTTCGACCTCGATGACACCCTGTTCGCCCATCGCGGTGCCGTGGCCGACGGCATCCGCGCCTACCTCGGCTCTCTGGGCGGCACCTTCACCGACGCCGACCCCGGCACGGCGCTGGCGCTCTGGGACGACCTGGAAGAGCGGCATTACCACGCCTACCTCGCCGGCAGTCTGGACTTCGCCGGGCAGCGCCGGGAGCGGGCCCGCGACTTCGCGGCGGCGCACGGCGTGACCCTGACCGGGCCGGCTGCGACGAGCTGGTTCGACGCGTATTTTCTGCACTATCGGGCGAGCTGGCGCCTCCACACCGATGCGCTCCCCTGCCTCGACGCGCTGGCCGTCGCCTTTCCGGGCGTGCGGATCGGGCTGATCACCAACGGTGAGTCGACGCCTCAGGGGCACAAACTGGCGGACACCGGGCTCGACGTGCGGGTGGAGCACGTGATCGCATCCGGCAGCCTGGGCTTCGCCAAGCCGGATCCTCGCATCTTCCGGCATGCCTGCATGGTGTTCGAGTCGGAGCCGGAGCAGACCGTTTACGTGGGCGACCGGCTGCGCACGGACGCGATCGGAGCCGCCGCGGTCGGGCTGACTGGAGTCTGGCTGGACCGGACCGCGGCCGGGGCTGGTGGTACTGGGGCTGGAGGTGGGGCTGGGGCCGGGGCTGGGGCCGGGGCTGGGGGTAGTGGTGCCGGGGCCGGGGCCGGGGCTGGGGGTAGTGGTGCCAAGGCCGGGGCGGGGGCTGGGGGTAGTGGTGCCGGGGCCGGGGCGGATGCGGCCGAGGCCGCCCGGCTGGGCATCATCCGGATCACCAGCCTCGCCGCGCTGCCCGGGGCCCTCGCGGCCCGCAACCTCGCCCCCTGACCGCTGGCCCCCGCTGACGGTGCCGCTGGGGTCCCCCTGGCCTGCCCCGGTGTGGCCAACTCAGGACATCCGTCGCATCCGTTTCTATTTGACCCGGAAACACGCGGGTCTGATACTGCGATTCGGCAGATCTCCTGAGTTAGCCACACGAGGGTGGGTCTCGACCGCAAGGAGGTCGGGTCTGCGGGCGGGCCGCCCCGCTGCGCGCGCCGCCCGGCCACGCTGACGGCAACGCCGGGCTCGAAGCAGGCACGGCCCCTGCCTGCGTGGCCAACTCAGGACATCCGTCGCATGCGTTCCACTTCGCCCCGGAAACACGCGGGTCTGATACTGCGATTCGGCAGGTCTCCTGAGTTAGCCACAGGGGGGTGGGTCTCAACCGCATGACCGGCAGGTTGGGTGTCCGCCGAGCCGGACCCGGCAGCCCCGCGGGAGCGGATGTCGGCTTGCCGGGAACCGACTAGACGATGAAGGTGCGGTAGTGACTGGTCGACGCCAGAAGGCCGGTGATCGCGGCGATGACGCGCTCCGGGTGGTGGATGATGTCCCGGTAGAGAACCCGCAGAGTCAGGTACCCCCGCATGGCGAGGTCGCAGTCGCGGGTGCGGTCCCGCGCGTGCGCCTCCCAGCCGTCGTGGAACTGCCGGCTGTCGGCCTCGACCGCTATGCGCCCCTCGACGATCATATCGACGCGACCGACGCCCCCGATCTCGACCTGGATCTCGACGTCGAAGCCCGCTCCCGTGATCACGAGGCGGAGCACGGTTTCCTGGCCCGATTCGCTGCGACAGTCGATGAGCGGGCGCAGGGACTGCAACTCCGCGGGCAGGGCTGCGAAGATCTGGGCCACGGCCTGCTCCGCGAGCAGTCTCTTGTACAAGGCATTATCGAGTGAGGCGATCGCGAATCTCGGTTCCTGGCACCGGAAAACCTGGACCAGCGCATCGGCCAGCCCGATACGGAACTCGGTGCCGCCGCGGGGGTCGAGCAGCTGACCCCAGTGGAGTTCCACACCGTCTCGATTGTGAGCGTTGAGCTGCTGAAATCGGTCGTGTGGCGCCCGCAACCGGGAAGCGGTGGGGTCGACATGGATGTGCGCGAAGGTGCTGTCCAGGGCGAAGATCCCCGCATTCGCAACCGCGGAGACGCAGGCGAGTCGCCCACCCAGCCGCACCGCTTCGAGGATGTGCGCATCCGTATCGGGAAGCGCATAGTGCCCTCGACGCGCCCTCTCCAGATATCCACTCTCCACGGCCGCCCTCAGCACCCGCCAATTGGCGCCGGCGGCGTTCAGCGCCCCGGTTTCGGCGATCTGCACATTGTGGACGCGGAAGTACTCTGCCCAAGTCATGTCGACAGTGTGGACAGCGCGGGCCCCTTCTGCCGCGTCGGCCGCCCACCTGTGGCCTGCTCTGGTCAGCCTGTGCTGTGGAGGACCCGCGGTGTCGCCGCCGACCCGTGGCTAATTCAGGAGAAACGGCTGTGAAGCGAGGGACAAACTGCACCAGTCCGGCATCCGTTGGCGCCGCCGGGGTAGATCTCCTGAGTTAGCCACACACACCACCCATGGGAGCTGCCCTCCGGGAAGCGCCACGAAGGAACTGTCCGACGGGGCACGGATGCCGGCCGGCGCAGGGGGAAGACGGAGACGGGGACGGGGACGGGGACGGGGACGGGGACGGGGACGGGGACGGGGACGGGGACGGATGCCGAGACCCGGCGGCCAGGTGCGGCCGCCGGGTCTCGGTAGGGTGCGTCGTGCGCGCGCGGGGAACGCGGGGGGAAGAAGGGAGCGCGGGCTAGATCACGTCGGCGTCGACCCAGTCCAGGGACTTGGTGACGGCCTTCTTCCAGTTGCGCAGCAGACGGTCGCGCTCGGCGATGTCCAGGCTCGGCTCCCAGCGGGCGTCCTCCTGCCAGTTGGACCGCAGCTCGCCGAGGTTGTTCCAGAAACCGACCGCCAGGCCGGCCGCGTAGGCGGCACCCAGGGCGGTCGTCTCTGCCACCACCGGGCGCACGACAGACACGCCGAGGATGTCGGCCTGGAACTGCATCAGCAGGTCGTTGGCCGAGGCCCCGCCGTCGACCTTGAGCGCGGTCAACGGAACACCGGCGTCGGCGTTGACCGCGTCCAGCACCTCGCGGGTCTGGTACGCGATCGCCTCGAGGGCGGCGCGGGCGATGTGGCCCTTGTTCACGTAGCTGGTGAGGCCGACCAGGGCACCACGGGCATCCGCACGCCAGTACGGCGCGAACAGGCCGGAGAAGGCGGGCACGAAGTAGGCGCCGCCGTTGTCCTCGACCGACAGGGCGAGCGCCTCGATCTCCTCCGCCGAGTTGATGAAGCCCAGGTTGTCGCGCAGCCACTGCACGAGCGACCCGGTGACCGCGATCGAGCCCTCCAGGGCGTAGTGCGGTTCGGCGTCGCCGAGCTTGTAGCCGACCGTGGTGAGCAGACCGTTCTTGGAGTGGATGATATCGGTGCCCGTATTGAAGATCAGGAAGTTACCGGTGCCATAAGTGTTCTTCGCCTCACCCTGGTCGAAGGCAGCCTGCCCGAACGTCGCGGCCTGCTGGTCACCCAGGATGCTCGCAATCGGGGTTTCGCGCAGCAGGCTGTGGCCGCTGGCGATGCCGTAGACCTCGGAGGAGGAACGGATCTCGGGCAGCATCGACTTGGGCACGTCGAACGCCGCGAGGATCTCGTCGTCCCACTGCAGGGTTTTCAGGTCCATGAACATGGTGCGGCTGGCGTTGGTGACGTCGGTTGCGTGCACACCGTCCTCGAGGCCGCCGGTCAGGTTCCAGAGAATCCAGGTGTCGGTCGTGCCGAACATGAGGTCGCCGGCCTCAGCCTTCTCTCGCGCCCCTTCGACGTTCTCGAGGATCCAGACGATTTTGGTGCCGGAGAAGTAAGTCGCCAGCGGCAGGCCGACCTGGGCCTTGAAACGATCGACGCCGCCGTCGGCGGCGAGTCGGTCGACGATGGGCTGGGTGCGGGTGTCCTGCCAGACAATGGCGTTGTAGACGGGGATGCCGGTGTGACGGTCCCAGACGACGGCGGTCTCGCGCTGGTTCGTGATGCCCACGGCCGCGATGTCGTGGCGGGTCAGGTTGGCCTTGGCCAGAGCCTGACCGATGACCTCACGGGTGTTGCTCCAGATCTCCAACGGGTCGTGTTCGACCCAGCCCGCCCGGGGGAAGATCTGTTCGTGCTCGAGCTGACCGGTCGAAATAATCGACCCGGTCTTGTCGAAGATGATCGCACGGGAACTGGTGGTTCCCTGGTCGATTGCGATGACGTACTTTGCCATTTTTAACTCCTTTGTCAATGCTGGGTACACGGGTATTCAGGAATGGAAAAAGAAGAAGCGCGCGGCGCCTACGCGAGGATCGGCAGGAGGAACGCGGAGGTCCAGCCGGCCAGCAGGCCACCGATGACGGGACCGACGACGGGCACCCACGAGTAGGCCCAGTCGGAGGAACGCTTGCCCTTGATCGGCAACAGGAAGTGCGCGATGCGCGGGCCGAGGTCACGGGCGGGGTTGATCGCGTAGCCGGTCGGTCCACCCAGCGAGGTGCCAATCACGATTACGAGCAGGGCCACCGGAAGGGCGCCAAGGGCGGCCAGGCCGCCGTTCTCGCCCTGGCGTCCGCCGCCGAACGCGATGACGACGAAGACGAGCACGAAGGTGCCGATGATCTCGGTAATGAGGTTCCAGCCGTAGGAACGGATGGCCGGACCGGTCGCGAACACGCCGAGCTTGTTGGCCGGCTCCGGTTCCTGGTCGAAGTGCTGCTTGTAGGCGAGCCAGACGACGGTGGCACCCAGGATGGCACCAACCATCTGGGCCCCGATGTACGCCGCCACGGACAAGGCGTTGACCGGAACCCCCGAGCCGAACTCGGTGGCCCCGGACGACACGAGTCCCAAGGTGACGGCGGGGTTCAGATGAGCGCCCGAGTTATAGGAGACGATCACGCCGGCGTACACCGCGAGGCCCCAGCCAATGGTGACCATCAGGAATCCGCCGCCGAAGCCCTTGTTCTTGGTCAGGGCGACGTTGGCGACCACCCCGCAGCCCAGCAGGATCAGGAGAGCGGTTCCCACCACTTCCGAGAGGAATACGATACCGAGATTGTCCACGTTGACATCCTTTTAGGTCATTGAAATGAAGAAAGCGAAGGAAACGGATAGTAGAAAACCTAGCGACTCGAGACCGCCGATGGTCCTGACCTTTCTGCACGTTTGTGCAGATCAGCCTTCAAGTCTGCGGGTACGGAGCCGGGCCGGAGGGCAGGCTGCGGGCAGGCGACCGCAGCGGCCGCCCGCCCGCAGGGCAGTCCCGAGCAGTCCCTAGACGGCCGGCACGGCCGGCGTTTCCGCCGGGGCCAGGTGCACGCCGTACATGTCGAGCAGAGTATTCACCGCGGTGTCGACCTCATGCGCGCTCCGGGCGGCGTCCCAGCCGAGGACCGGTGCGAGCACGCCGGCCAGCTCGGTGAGCAGCGGCAGAGTCACTTCGCCGCGGAAAGCGATGCTGGTGCGGCGCAGCAGCAGGTCCATCAGGTGCATGACCGATTCCGCCCGGGCGATGAGCTCGATTTCGCGCCGGGTGTAGCCGGGGTGCTGCATGAGCGGCGCGTCCGGTTCGGCGGTGAGCCAGGTGATCACCTCGGTGGCGCGCGTGCCGTACCGGGTCAGCAGCACATCGGCACGCTCGGCGCCGACCTTGTCGCCGTTGGCGGCAACCCAGACCCCGCGTGCGGCATCCGTCGCCGGGAAGTCTCGACCGCCGCCGATGGGCAGGCCGACCGTCGAGACGGTGCGCGGCAGGCCGAGCAGGGTCAGGATGTCGCCGCTCAGGTGTTCGGCCAGGGCGCGGAAGGTCGTCCACTTGCCGCCGACCAGGCTCAGCAGGGTGCCGGGCCGGGCGCCGAGCGGGCGCGATTCGATGCGATAGTCGCGCGAGACGAAACCGGGCGCCTCGTCGTCGTGGCGGGGCAGCGGGCGCACGCCGGCGAACCGGAACACTATCTGCGCCCGGTCGACGGCCACCTTTGGGAAAACGTGGTTGACGAGTTCGAAGAAGTAGTCGACCTCGGCTTCGGTGCAGCGCGCCGGCTGAGTCATGTCGTGCTCGAGGTCGGTCGTGCCGACGAGAACGCGGCCCGCGAGCGGGAAGATCAGCACGATGCGGCCGTCTTTGTGCTCGAAAAAGATCTCGCGACCGCCGGTCGCGGCGAGCAGTTCGGGGTTGTCGAGCACGACGTGCGACCCCTTGGTGCCGCCCATATAGGTGCTGGCCTGGCCGAGGGCCGTGTTCGTGAGGTCGGTCCACGGTCCGGACGTGTTGACCACGATGTCGGCCTCGAAGCTGAATTCGGCGCCGGTGACCGTGTTGCGGAGGCGCACACCCGCAGCATCCATGCCGACGGCTTCGATGTAGTTGGCGCTCCGGGCGTGGGTGCCGGCGGCTAGGCCGTCGGCCAGCACGTCGAGGGCGAGGCGCTCCGGGTCGTGCATGGAGGCGTCGTAGTAGGTGGCCGTGTACTTAAGGCCCGGATTGATCTGCGGCAGCACGTCGAGCGACGCCTTCTTGCCGAGGAATTCGTGCCGGGGCACATTGCCGCCGTCGCGGGAGAAGGAATCGTAGAGCATCATGCCGATCTTGATCAGCAGAGCTCCGCGCTCTTGGGCCGCACCCTGTTTGTGGGTGAGGAACCGCATCGGCGCCGACATCACTCCGGAAAAGGTGGAGTAGATCGGGATGGTCGTCTTGAGCGGCTTGACGTAATGGGGAGCGATCTTGAGAAGGCTGTTGCGCTCCTCCACAGACTCCTTGACCAAGCGGAATTCGCCGTTCTCGAGGTAACGCACACCGCCGTGGATCATGTGCGAAGAGGCCGAGGATGCGCCGGAAACGTAGTCGCCCTTGTCGACGATGGCGACGTCCACGCCCTGCAGGGCCAGATCGCGGAAGGTCGCGATGCCGTTGATGCCGGCTCCGATGATGAGAACTTGAGCGCGGGGGCGGTCCTGGATGGCGGCCTGCGCGGCGGCACCACTGGACTGTGCCGGTGCGGAAGATGACTGATCGGGTGTGGACAGCACTATGCGCTCACTTCTCTGTGGGTGGGGGGGAATTGCTTCTACCCTGCTAGGTTCAACACAAACGGTCAAGAGGTTTGAACATACGTGCAAGGAGTTAAAATGGCCCATCCAGACGATCCGTCCCTGTCGGACCGAACCAGTGACGCGCTCACGGCGGCCCACCTGTATTACATGCAGGACCTGACCATGGAGGCCATCGCGCGGGAACTGCACACCTCCCGCTCCTCGGTGTCCCGTCTGCTCAGCCAGGCCAGAACCAGCGGGTTGGTCGACATCCAGATCCGGTCCCCACTCGACGCGACGAGCCGGGTTGAGAAGCTCATCCTGAACCGCTTCCAGGTCACCGCGCACGTCGTGCCGGTGCCCGACCACGCCAGCGACGTCGATCGGTTGGAGCGCGTGGCCCTCTCGGTTGCACGGATTCTCGGCGAGTTCTTCGACTCGAACATGATCATGGGCATCGCCTGGGGCTCCACGATGAATGCGGTCAGCCGCCACGTGACCCCCAAACGCACTCACAACGCACAGATCGTGCAGCTGAACGGCGCCGGCAACACACGCAGCACCGGCCTGGACTACGCCAACGAGATCCTGCAGCGGTTCAGCAACGCGTTCGGCGCCCGCCTGGAACAGTTCCCGGTTCCCACCTTCTTCGACGACCCGGCCACACGCACGGCGTACTGGCGGGAGCGCGGCCTGCGCCGGCTGTTGGAAATGCAGAGGAACATGGACGTCGCGCTCTTCAGCGTGGGTTCGCCCTTCTCCAACGTCCCCAGCCACGTCTACGTCGGAGGCTATCTGGACGACGACGAGCTCACGGCTCTTAGCGACGCCGGGGTCGTTGGCGACGTCGCGACGGTCTTCTACCGCGCGGACGGCTCGACCGACGGCATCCCGCTTAATGATCGCGGCACCGGCCCGGAACTGTCGGTGCTGCGCCGCACCCCCCGGCGCATCTGCATCGTCTCGGGCCAGTCTAAGGTGGACAGTCTTCGCGGCGCGCTGGCCGCGAACCTGATCACTGACCTGTTCATCGACGAGAGCAGCGCCCGGTCACTGTGCGAGTGAGCAGACGGAGGCCCGCCGGCGCCACGGAAGGTTCGTGGCGACCGGCGGGCCGACAAGTCAGTGCTTCTGCACGTACTTGACGGGGGCAGGCAGGCCGCGTGCCACGCGCACGGAGCGCGAGAGCCGCTCGATCGACTTGAGGGCGTCGAAGACGTCGTCGGCAGTGACCACGAACGGCATGTTGTGGATCGTCTCACCCGGCAGGGTTGACGCCGTGGCGATGGCCCTCAGCTCCTTCTCGTCGTCCAGGCTGAGACCGATCTCGGTCAGCGTGGTGGGCAATCCAACGAGAGTGGTGAACTCGATGAAGTCTTCCACCTCGGTCCGTGGCGCGCCCTCGAGGACCAGCTGGGTCAGGGAACCGATGTTCACCTTCTGACCGTGGGTGAGACCGTGGGTCTGCGGGGCCGCGGTCAGGCCGTTGTGGATGGCGTGGGCGGCGGCCAGACCGCCCGACTCGAAACCGAGTCCGGACAGGAGCGTGTTCGCCTCCACCAGCTTCTCGAGAGCAGGTGTGACCAGGTTGTCACGCACGGCATCGAGGGCCGGAAGGGCGTTCTCCCAGATGACGTCCCACGACAACTTGGCCAGCGCGGTGCCGGTCTGGGTCGGCAGCCCCCCGGCCATCGTGGTCGCATGGGCAGCCGCCGTGGCCCGGGCTTCGAGCCAGGTCGCCAGCGCGTCGCCGACTCCGGCGATGAGGAACTCGACCGGCGCGTTGGCCACGATCTGGGTGTCGATCAGCACGAGGTCGGGGTTGCGCGGGAAGAAACGGTATTCGACAAACTCGCCCTCCTCCGTGTAGATCACCGAGAGTGCGGAGGTGGGAGCGTCGGTCGACGCCACGGTGGGCACGCTGACCCAACGAATTCCAGCCAGGAAGCCGGCGGCCTTGGCCGAGTCGATCGTGCTTCCGCCGCCCACGCCGATGATCACGTCGGCCGTGGTTACGCGGATCTTCTCGACCAGCGCGTCGACCGCGGACGCAGTCGCAAAGCGGTCGAATTCGACCCGTTCGACGCGGAGGCCGGCAGCAGCGAAGCTCGCCGAGACCTGCTGCCCTGCGAAACCCCACACGACGTCATCAGCGACGATCAGGGGGGCGGAGCCGATCTGGGATACGAATTCGCCGAGGCGATCGATCGCTCCCTTGCCTTGGACGTAACGTCCGGGGCTCATGACTGTGCGGATTGAAGTGGTCATCGTGGAACTTCTTCCTGGTCGAACTGCGTCTACATCTTTGTGGGACGGTGGCGGTGAACCGGTCTTCCGGGGCACAGATTTCACATTACGCCCGCCGATTCGACCGACATCGGCTGCCCTGCAGCGGGCGACCGTGCGAGCGCACCCTCCGAGCGGTTTCCGGCACATTCGCCCAGTCTGATGTCACGGCTCAGAGATCGGATCTGACGCACCAACACGCGCTTTTGGCCAATTTTTTGAATGCTATTCAGGATTTACAGAAAATACGTCGCTGTTTCTGAAAGCCAGCGTTGCACATCTGTGCAGATCGGACGCCCGGGAGGGGCCGACACCGGCAGCTACGCCCGTGTCGGCTCCAGCAGGAGCGCGGCGGCGGATCGCGCCGCGTCGGCGCTGCCGGCGGCGACCGCGGCGAGTGCGGCATCCCGGCACTGGTCCACCGTCACGCCGCGTAGGAACTCGGCCACGCCGCCCAGGGCTCGCGGGGACATCGACAGGCTGGTCGCCCCGAGCCCCACCAAGATGGCGGCAAGCATCGGATCTGCCGCGGCCTCACCGCAGACCCCGACCGGCTTGCCTGCCGCCAGACCGGCCTGGCAGGCCTCCCGGATCATCCGCAGGACCGCCGGCTGCCAGGGGTCGTTGAGCAGGGCGAGCTCCCCCATCAGCCGATCGGCCGCCATGGTGTACTGGGCGAGGTCGTTGGTCCCCAGACTCGCGAAGTCCACCCGTTCGAGGATGGGGCCCGCCGTGATAGCGGCAGCGGGTGTCTCGATCATCACGCCCACGTTGTGCAGGCCGTGCGCGGCACAGCGGGCCGCGAAGTCCACGGACTCGTCGACGGTCGCGATCATCGGCGCCATGACGCCGACGTCGGCGTCTTCCGCGGCGGCCGCCGCTGCGATGGCCTGCAGCTGAGTGTCCAGCAGTTCCGGCCGCTGCCACGCTGTGCGATACCCCCGGATGCCCAGGGCAGGGTTGACTTCGTCGGCCGCCGTGACGAAGGCCAGCGGCTTGTCGGCTCCCGCATCCAGCGTTCGGATAGTGACCTTCTTCCCGGGGAATCCGGCGAACACCTGGCGGTACGCGGCGACCTGTTCGTCGAGTCCCGGAGCCTCGGCGTGGTCGAGGAAGCAGAATTCGGTGCGGAAGAGGCCGACACCCTCGGCATTCGCCTCGATCGCGGCGGCAACGCTGTCAGGCGAAGCCACGTTCGCGAGGAGCTGCACGCGGTGCCCGTCCCTGGTCCTTCCCGCACCGTCGAAGGTGATCACCCGGCGGATCTGTTCCTCGGCTCGCAACACTTGTTCGTCGGTGGGGGCCACGACGATCTCACCGGTCGTGCCGTCAACGATCACCACGCTTCCCTCGGGCAGGTCCATCGCATCGCGGGCCGCCACCACGGCAGGCAAGCCAAGCGCCCGCGCGAGAATGGCCGTATGGGAGGTGGGCCCGCCCTCGACGGTGACGATCGCCCGACACACCGTGGGGTCGATCAGCGCCGTGTCGGCGGGGGCCAGGTCCCGGGCCACGAGCACATACGGCTCCACACGATACGGCAGGCCCGGTGCCGGTCGGCCGAGCAACTCGGACACGATGCGGTTGCGCACGTCGTGCAGGTCCGAGACACGTTCGGCGAGGAGCCCACCTTGCTCCTTAAAAACCGCTGTGACCTCGCCCACAGCCGCCCAGACGGCACGCTCCGGAGTGTGGCCCTGCCCGGTCACTCGGGAAACGGCAGCATCGATCAGCCCGGGATCCGCCGCCATCAGCGCCGTTGCCTCCAGGATCCCACGCGCCGCTCCCGACACCCGGGCCGCCTTGTCCCGCAGGGCCAGGGCTACGGATGCCGCGGCGGCCACGATCCTCTCCCCGGCCGCCGCCCGCTCGCGCAGGGGGAGTGCGACTGCCGGCCCCGGCTCGTCCACCGGTTCCTGCATCCGCACGATCGGACCGACGGCGAAGCCGGGGCTCACGCCCAGAGGCCCGCTCGACGGCGCCCCGCCCTGCGGCCGCGCCTGCGGCCGCGACGCGGAACATGCCGGCCTGGGCGCGGGAGCGTGGGCGGCCGCGAGCTCGCCGAAGCCCTTCCCGACCAGTTCGCTCACGGCCTCGAGCGCCTCCACAGCCTGCCGCCCGGCCGCCGCGACGGAGATCGTGTCGCCCTTCCGGGCGCCGACGATCAACAGGGCAGTCGGGCTGTTAGCCGGCACCGGGGGCCGGCCGGTGCGGAGGTTGGCGACCGTCACCGTCGCCTCAAAGGCGCTGATGGCGGTGACGAGCATCGAGACCGGTCTCGCGTGCAGGCCGTCGGGGTTCAGCAACGTCACCTCGATCGTGTGTTCCGCCGCCGGGCCGGAGTCGACCGGCAGGCCGGCCGGGTCCTCGTCGCCCAGGTGACTCTGCTTGGCGCGAAGAGCACCTCGGGCCTCACGTTCCACTTCGTCAAGGGTGGCGCCACCCGCCGCGCGCACCACTGCGGCCATCAGGCCCTCTACGAAGGGACCGCTGCTGAGCCGGACGGGCAGGTCGGGGTCGTCCGAGAACTCCAGCGCCATTTCCGCGCTCATCACAGCCGATCCCAGATCCATCATCACGAGCACGCCCTCGGGAGAGGAAACCTCGGCGATGGCCTCGGCGACTTTGGACGCGTCCGTTCCGATCACTCCTGCGCCGGCACCGGCTGCGATCGCAATGGCCGGGCCGTTGACCCCGACCATTTCCACTGCGAGGTCCACTGCTGCCTGCGCGAGCCGGGGGCTGTGCGATACCACTACGATTCCGATCACGATCTACTCCTTGTCGAGGATCTCGGCCAGAGCCTGGAAAAGCAGCGACGTCGACGCGGCTCCCGGGTCGATGTGGCCGATGCTGCGTTCCCCCAGGTAACTGGCCCTGCCCTTGCGGGCGATCAGGGGTGCGGTAGCATCCCGCCCCGCTTGTGCAGCGGAGTAGGCAGCACGGGCCGCCGAGGAGATATCGGAGAAAACGACGAGGTCGGCGTCGAACGCGTCGAGCGCGGGAGCGAGGACGTCGAACATGGTCTTATCCCCGGCCTCGGCCTTGCCGCGGGCAACGACGCCGCCCAGCCCTGCACGAAGCGCGGCCGCCAGGCCGGGCGCGTCCAGGGTGCTGACCGGTCCTGCCGAGGTACCGATCCGCAGGAAGAAGGTGCCGTACAGGGGGCCGCTGGCACCACCCACGGACGTCACCAGGGTCATGCCCACGCCCTTGAACAGTTCGTCGACGGCCACGACCGGTGAGGCCTGGATTTTCTCGAGGACCGCACCCATGCCGCGGGTCATGTTCGAGCCGTGGTCCGCGTCGCCGATGGCCGAATCCAGTTCGGTGAGGTACGAGACCTGCTCGGTCACCAAGTCGCGAAAACGGGTGAGCCAGCCGGTGAGCTGGTCAAGGCTGATCGTGTCATTCGTCATGGTGCTAGATTCCCCAGCGCAGCCCGGGGGTGTTCACCGGCGCATCCCACAGATGAAGCAGGTCCTCGTCGGCCTTGAGGATCGTGACGGAGCAGCCCGCCATGTCCAGCGCGGTGATGTAGTTGCCCACGAGGGAGCGGGCAACCGTGATGCCGGCGGCGTCGAGGATCTTCCTGACTTCGGCATACATGACATAGAGCTCGATCAACGGGGTTCCGCCCAGCCCATTCACCATCACGATCGTCGGGGCGCCGGTGAAGTCCAGGTCGGCGAGGATCGGCTCGACGAGCAGACGGGCAACCTCGGCGGCCCCGGCCAGCGGCACGCGGCGGCGGCCCGGCTCCCCGTGAATGCCCACGCCGATCTCCATCTCGCCTTCGGCAAGTTCGAAGGTCGGTTTCCCGGCCGCGGGAACCGTGCAGCTGCTGAGGGCCACGCCCATGGAACGGCCGGACTCATTGACCTGGCGGGCCACCGCGGTGACGGCCGCGAGGTCGCGGCCTTCCTCGGCTGCCGCACCCGCGATCTTCTCGAGCAGGACAGTGGTGCCGACGCCCCGGCGGCCTGCGGTGAAGGTGGAATCCTCGACCGCGACGTCGTCGTTGACGACCACGACGGCAACCTCGATCCCGGTCTCAGCCGCGGCCAGTTCCGCGCCCATTTCGAAGTTCATCACGTCGCCCGTGTAGTTCTTGACGATGTGCAGCACGCCCGCTCCGCTGTCCACGACTTTCGTGGCTTCGAGCATCTGGTCGGGTGTCGGCGAGGTGAAGACCGCCCCGGCGCAGGCCGCGTCAAGCATTCCCACACCGACGAAACCGCCGTGGAGCGGCTCATGGCCGGTTCCCCCACCAGAGAGCAGGGCGACTTTGCCTGCTCTGGTCGGGTCTGTCCGGTAGATGATGCGGTTGACGTGGTCGACGCGAAGTTCCGGGTGTGCGGCCGCCACGCCGATGAGGGAATCGGCGAGAACCGTCTCCGGGGAATTGATTAGTTTCTTCATGTTGAGACCTCCAGGATTATCTTCATGTTTGCTCTCCGTTGAACTTTTCGAGCTGGATCCGCGAGACACGTTCCCTCGCGACTCAAAGAAATACAGAACGCAATTCGATAATGTCGAATATCCTCCAGAGAGTGGGCCGATGTCAACACGTTGCATGAAGACGCGTTGGTGACGCGGCATACTTAAGGAATCAACCGGAGGTGCAGCTGTGATTCAAGCCATCGATCGTGCGGCGAAAGTGCTGTCGACGTTGCAGGGCGCACGCCACCTCGGCATCACCGAACTCGCCACCGAACTCTGGCTGCCGGTCTCGACCGTGCACGGCATCGTCAAATCGCTGCAGGGCCACGGTCTTGTCGCGCAGGAGCCTGGCGGCACCCGGTACATGCTCGGTCCGGCCCTGCTCAAACTCTCGAATGTCTACCTCGACACGCTCGACGTGCGCGCGCGGGCCATGCGCTGGACCCTCGAACTCGCGCGCAGAACCGGACTGTCCACACGTCTGGGGGTGCAATTGTTCGACGAGGTCATCATCATTCACCACAACCAGCGGCCTGACGGCAGCCAGCAGATGCCCGAAACGGGCCTGTCCATCCCGGCCCACGCCTCGGCAATGGGCAAGGTTCTCCTCGCATACAGTCCGGAATACGCCTCCGGACTGCTGGGGATGCCCCTGCGCAGTCTCACCGGCGCCACGATCACCGACCCGGCTCAGCTGGCCATCCAATTCGTGTCGATCGTGAGCAACGGCATCGCCACCGAAGAGGACGAGGCCGTGCTGGGCGAGTCGTCGATCGCGGCGCCCGTGGTCGACACCCGCGGCAATGTCATAGCCGCGGTCGCCGTTGTCGTACCGTCGAGCGAGTGGCCTCCCGACTCCAGCGTGCTGAACGGATTGCGTGAGACGGCCCGGAACATCTCCCGGGAACTCGGCGCCAGCACCTGGCCGCCGCGGGCCCCCCAACCGGCCGTCGCCGCGCATCCGCAGTCGTGAGCGCCCATCGCAGGCCGCACTCTCGAACGGGAATTTTTCTGTGGCCGACGCGTTGGGATATAACTAGTAGTAGTTATATGAAACGTGCTCCGGGGTCGGTGTAAGTCCGAACCGGCGGTGAAAGTCCGCGACCCGTGCCGCTCCCAAAGCGGAACGGTTGAGCTGGTGAAATTCCAGCACCGACGGTTAAAGTCCGGATGAGAGGCGCACGAGTCGATGGACCATTCCGGTCGGTCGGCGGGTTTCGCAACCCACATGGTGTTCGCCGCACCGCAAACCCGGAGTTCGTTGCACCAACGGACAGGACGGGAATGACGGAACAAGCGGCGCTCGAAGCCATCATGCGGCGTGCGCTCGCGCTGGCCGCGAATGGGCCGGCCACAGGCCCGAACCCCCGCGTCGGCTGTGTTCTCCTCGACGATTCCGGGCAGGTCCTGGCCGAAGGCTGGCATCTCGGCGCCGGAACCCCCCACGCCGAGGTTGTCGCCCTGAGCCGACTCGCCGCCGGCGCCGCCCGCGGTGCCACCGCCGTCGTCACCCTCGAACCCTGCAACCACACCGGCCGCACCGGCCCCTGCTCGCTCGCCCTGATCGACGCCGGCGTCCGCCGGGTCGTCTACGCCGTCGCCGACCCCGGCGTCGGCTCCTCCGGCGGGGCCGACCGGCTCCACGGCGCCGGAATCGACGTCACCGGCGGGCTGCTCGTCGACGAGGTCGAACGATTCCTCGCCGACTGGCTCGTCGCCGCCCGTCTCGGGCGCCCCTTCGTGACGCTCAAGTGGGCGTCGAGCCTCGACGGGCGCGCGGCGGCCGACGACGGGACCAGCCGCTGGATCACCGGACCGGAGGCCCGGCAGGACGTGCACCGGCGGCGCGCGGCAGCCGGCGCCATCCTCGTCGGTACCGGCACCGCGCTCGCCGACGACCCTGCCCTGACCGCCCGCGACGCCGCTGGAAAGCTTCTGCCCACGCAGCCGGTGCCGGTCGTGATCGGCACCCGCGGCATCCCCAACGACGCCGCCCTCCGCGCCCACCCGCATCCGCCCCTCTTCTTCGCCACCGACGATCTGCTGGCCGTGCTGCACGACCTGCACCGGCGCGGCATCCGTCACGCCTTCATCGAGGGTGGGCCCACTCTCGCCAGTGCGTTCGTCGCGGCCGGGCTGGTCGACGAGTACCTCGTGTACCTAGCGCCAACGCTGCTCGGCGGCGCCCGGCTCGCCCTGGGCGACATCGGGGTGGCCGGCATCACCGACCAGCGCCGCCTGGCCATCGACCATTACGACCGACTCGGCGACGACCTCCTCGTCGTCGCCCGGCCGAGATAGGACAATCATGTTCACCGGAATCATCGAGGAACTCGGCCAGGTCGAGAAGGTGGAGCGATCCACGGATGCCGCCCGCCTCACCATCCGCGGCCCGAGAGTCGTAGCCGACGCCGGCCACGGCGACTCGATCGCGGTCAACGGCGTCTGCCTCACCGTGGTGGAGCAGACCGGCGACACCTTCACCGCCGACGTGATGGCCCAGACCCTCCTCATGTCCACCCTCGATGCCGCCCGCGCCGGCAGCCCGGTCAACCTCGAGCGCGCCGCCCTCGTCGGCGACCGCCTGGGCGGCCACATCGTGCAGGGCCACATCGACGGCACCAGCACCCTGCTGGCCGTCACCCCCGGTGAGGCCTGGCGGGTGCTGCGGTTCAGCCTCTCCGCCGAACTCGCCCCGCTCGTGGTGGGCAAGGGCTCCATCGCCGTGGACGGCGTCTCGCTGACCGTCAGCAACATCAGCCCGGCGAGCGAACCGGACCAGTGGTTCGAAGTCTCTCTCATCCCCGAAACCCTCACCGTTACGACGCTGGGACAGCGCACGATCGGCGATCACGTCAACATCGAAACCGACATCCTGGCCCGCCACGTGGAGCGCATGCTCTCCCTGGCGGACGCCGGATCGAAAAGGAGCCACTCATGAGCCTCGCCGACATTCCTACCGCGCTGGATGCCCTCCGGCTCGGGAAACCGGTCATCGTCGCCGACGACGAGGGCCGTGAGAATGAGGGCGATGTGATCATCTCCGCCCAGATGGCCACGCAGGAGTGGATCGCCTGGACCGTGCGGTACTCCTCCGGCTTCATCTGCGCGCCGATGACCAACGACCTAGCCGACAAGCTCGATCTGCCGGTGATGGTGCCGAACAATGAGGACCCCCGCGGCACGAACTACACGGTGTCGGTCGACGCGGCCGACCGGCTCAGCACCGGGATCAGCGCGGCCGACCGCGCGCACACCCTGCGCGTGCTGGCCGATCCGGCCTCGACGCCGTCCAGCCTGCACCGGCCCGGCCACATCATGCCGCTGCGCGCGAGGGATGGCGGTGTGCGCGAGCGGGACGGCCACACGGAGGCGGCCGTCGACCTGATGAAACTGGCCGGCCTCGTACCGGTCGCCGGAATTTGCGAGATCGTCGCCGAAGACGGCGAGATGATGCGCCTGCCCGGGCTCCTCGCCCTCGGCGAGCGCGAGGGCGTGCTGGTGATCACCATCAAGGACCTGATCGCCTACCTGCAGGAGTTCCACACCGACACCGAGCTGCCCACAGTCAGCCCGATCCTCGAATCGCCGCGGGTGGACTTCGAGGTGGAGACCACGGTGCCCACCCGGCACGGCTACTTCCAGGTGCGCGCCTACCGGGACCGGATGACCGGCGCCGACCACGTGGCCATCGTCTCCGGCACCCCCGCCGACGGCGCGATCGTGCGAGTGCACTCCGAGTGTCTCACCGGTGAGGCGTTCGGCTCGCTCAAATGCGAGTGCGGGCCTCAACTGGATGCCGCCCTGGAGACCATTCAGGAGCTCGGCGGCGTCGTCGTCTACCTGCGCGGCCAGGAGGGCCGCGGCATCGGGCTGGTCAACAAGCTGCGCGCCTACAAGCTGCAGGAGGACGGCCTGGACACCTTCGACGCCAACGTGGCGCTGGGCCTTCCCGCCGACTCCCGAGACTACGGCGCCGCCACGGCCATCCTGCACGACCTGGGCCTGTCCGCCGTGCGGCTGCTGACCAACAACCCGGAGAAGGTGCGCCAGCTCGAGGCGCACGGCATCACCGTGACCGAGCGAGTGCCGCTCGTCGTCGGCGTCGGCACGCACAATCAGGACTACCTGGCCGTCAAGCGCGACCGGATGGGCCACCACATCACAGAAGCAGACATGCTGAAAGGAATCGCACTATGAGCGGAGCAGGCTCCCCGGAGATCGAGATCGACGGAACCGGGCTGGACATCGTGATCGTCGCCGGACGCTGGCATGACGTGATCACCGACGGGCTGATCGCCGGTGCGACCCGGGTGCTCGAGGCATCCGGTGCCCGCTACTCGCTCGTGCGGGTTCCCGGCAGCTTCGAGCTGCCGGTTGCGTGCAAGGTGGCCCTCGACAACGGCGCCGACGCGGTTGTCGCGCTCGGCGTGATCATTCGTGGCGGCACCCCGCACTTCGAGTACGTGTCGTCGGCGGCAACGGATGGCCTCACACGGGTGGCGCTGGACACCGGCAAGCCGGTGGGTTTCGGCGTGCTCACCCTCGACGACGAGCAGCAGGGCCTGGACCGGGCGGGCCTGCCCGGATCGAAGGAGGACAAGGGCGAAGAGGCGGCCGCGGCGGCCATCGCGACCGCTCAGCTGCTGCAGAAGCTGCGCGAGTAAGACACGACCATGGTGCGCGGCGGCATCCGTATCGTTACCGGAGCGTGAGCCGAGGATTAGCGGAGCCAAGACTCCGGACGTAGGGTGCAAGGGCGGCTGTCACAAACGGCCGCCCTTCTCGACTTCCCGCACCTGTTCTCTCGACCGGAAACGAGACCACGGCGCAGCTGGCGTCGTTCGCCGTCTTCGGCGCGGCCATGGTGGCCCGCCCCATCGGCGCGCTGGTCTTCGGCCACTTCGGCGACAAGAGGGGCCGCAAGGCCACTCTCGTCGGGGCACTGCTGACCATGGGCATCGCGACCTTCCTGATCGGGTTGCTGCCCACCTACGCCATGATCGGCTGGCTCGCGCCGGCCCTGCTCGTGGTCCTGCGCCTCGCCCAGGGCTTCGCACTCGGCGGGGAGTGGTCCGGCGCCGCGCTGGTCGCGACCGAGAACGCCCCGGTCGGCAAGCGCGCCTGGTACGGCACGTTCCCGCAGGTCGGCGCCCCGCTCGGCTTCATTATCGCCAACGGCCTGTTCCTGGCCATCACACTGGCCCTGCCCGGTGACGAC
The DNA here is from genome assembly GCF_004403055.1 of Cryobacterium sp. TMT1-19. Lineage (NCBI taxonomy): Bacteria > Bacillati > Actinomycetota > Actinomycetes > Micrococcales > Microbacteriaceae > Cryobacterium > Cryobacterium sp. TMT1-19. Next base: position 3,515 of record NZ_SOHB01000001.1, on the reverse strand, counting down.
CCGACCCGCTGACGACCCGACCCGCCCCTCGGACGCGTTCCTCGAGTGGGCGTGGCGCATCCCGTTCCTCTTCTCCGCGGTGATGGCCGTCGTCGGCCTCTGGGTCCGCCTGCGCCTGGTCGAATCCGACGCCTTCACACAGGTCGTCGCCACCAAGCGGGTGGAGAAGCTGCCGCTCGCGGCCGTGTTCCGGTCGCACTGGCGCCAGCTGATCCTCGGCACCTTCATCATGCTGGCCACTTACGTGCTGGTCTTCGGCATATTCACGTTGGCCTCCGGCCCCTAGGCCGACAGGCACGGGCGCCGCAAGACCCTGATCTTCGTGACCCTGGCGATCATCGGATTCGGCCTGCTCTTCGTGCCGCTGCTGGGCATGAACTTCGGGCCGATGGGCGCGCTGCTGCCCGAGCTGTTCCCGACCAGCGTGCGCTACACCGGCTCCGCTTTCGCGTACAACATGAGCTCGATCCTCGGGGCGGCGGTGGCTCCGTTCATCGCGATCTGGCTGTGGACCCTCGGCGAGGGCAGCCCGTTCTGGGTCGGCGTCTACCTCTCGGTGATGGCCGTGATCACCCTGGTCGCCCTGCTGCTGAGCCGCGAGACCCGCGACATCGACATCGAGCACTGACCTGGCTCTCGGCCGGCTCTCGACCACCGGTGGTCGAGCCTGTCGAGACCCGGGTCAGTCGAGGAACAGGATGCGCAGGCGCCGGGTCGTGAAGGCCAGGCCGAGCAGGATCATAGGTCTCGCCGGTGCGGGTCGAGACGGCGCCCAGCCTGCGCATGGTGGTGGTCTTGCCGGCCCCGTTCGGGCCGAGCAGTCCGAAGGATTCGCCGGGCGCCACCTCGAAGGAGATGCCGTCCACGGCGGCGAAATCCTGGTGCCTCGTGACGAGATTCCGGGCCACGACGACGGGCTCCGGCACGGTTCCCTACTGGAGACCGCCGGGCCCATCCCAAGCGGGATGCGGTTAAGCTCATTCAGTGAGTACCCCCAGCAACCCCCGTTCCGCCGCCCGCCCGCCCACCAGTACGGCCGGCCGCACGGCCGGTCGCGGTCGCCTCGGCCGGATGGGGCGCCGCGACGATGCCGGCGGACCCCGCGCGACGTTCAGCCAGTTGGTCCCGTATCTGCTCGAGCACAAGAAGGTGCTCGGCTTCGTCGTCGTACTCAGCATCCTCGGCGCCCTCGCCAGCCTCGCCCAGCCGCTCCTGGTCAGCCAGGTCATCACCATCGTGCAGGAGGGTGACGCGCTCGGCAGCCTGGTGTGGGCGCTGGTCGCACTCGTCGTCGTCTCCGCCCTGATCAGCGGCTACCAGCACTATCTGCTGCAGCGCACCGGTGAGGGCGTCGTGCTCTCCAGTCGCCGCAAACTGATCGGGCGGATGCTCCGCCTTCCGATCAGCGAATTCGACACCCGCCGCACCGGCGACCTGGTCTCCCGGGTGGGGTCGGACACCACGCTGCTGCGGGCCGTGCTCACCCAGGGTTTGGTCGAAGCGATCGGCGGCTCGCTCACGTTCGTCGGCGCGCTCATCGCCATGCTCGTGATCGATCCGGTGCTGCTCGGCCTGACGGTACTGGTGATCGCCGTGTCGGTGGTCACCGTCACACTGCTGTCGCAGCGCATCCGTGCCGCCAGCCTCGCCGCGCAGGCCAAGGTCGGCGACCTCGCCGCCAGTGTCGAGCGCGCCATCAGCGCGGTGCGCACCGTGCGCGCCTCGAACGCCACCGACCGGGAGATCGCCGCCGTCGAGGAGGACGCCAAGGGCGCCTGGCGGATGGGCATCCAGGTCGCGAGGATCTCGGCCCTCGTCGTGCCGATCGCCGGCATCGCCATGCAGGTGTCGTTCCTGGTCGTGCTGGGCGTGGGGGGCTTCCGCGTGGCCAGCGGCACCATCACGATCGCGGACCTGATCGCGTTCATCCTGTTCCTGTTTCTGATGATCGTGCCGCTCGGCCAGGCGTTCGGCGCCATCACCTCCGTGAACGCCGCGCTCGGCGCCCTCGGCCGCATCCAGGAGATCATCGACCTGCCCACCGAGGACCAGTTCGACCGCGACATCGCCCCTCTGGCCATCACGGTCGGCGCCGCCAACGAGTCGGTGCGGCCGGATGCCCCGGCGATCTCGTTCGAGAACGTGCAGTTCGGCTACCTGGTCGCCTCGGCAGCGACGGATGCCGCGGGTGCGGAGGCAGGGTCGGAGGCAGGGTCGGAGGCAGGGTCGGAGGCAGGGTCGGAGGCAGGGTCGCAGGCCGGGTCGCAGGCCGGGTCGCAGGCCGGTGCTGCCGGTGCTGCCGGTGTCGGCCGTGTTGCCGGCGCCGCAGCCGGTGCGGGGGCTATCGGCTCTGCTGCGGCCGCGTCGGCGGATGCCGCCGCTCTTTCCGGTGCCGGGCGTTCCGCTCACACGGCTTCCGACGCCGAGCTCGTCGCCGCCGAGAACGCGATGATCGAGACCGCCGTCGCGGCTCCGTTCGTGCTCGAGACCGCCATCGTGGTTCCGGCCGTGATGGAGGCCGTGCTGGCCGAACCCGACCTCGTCGAGGCAGATCTCGCGGCCGCTGACCGCGCCGCCGCGGCCGCGGCCGACCGTGCTGCCGAGCAGGCGACCGAACGGGCGACCGAGCGCAGCGGCGCCGACGCCGCCGGCAAGCCCCGCCCGGTGCTCCGCGGCGTCTCCTTCGACGCCCCGCGCGGCAAGCGCACCGCCCTGGTCGGCCCGTCCGGTGCCGGCAAGAGCACCATCCTGGCCCTGATCGAGCGCTTCTACGACCCGACCGGGGGCGTTGTGCGCATGGGGGGACTGGACATCCGCACCCTCGACCGCACCGCGCTGCGCTCGCAGATCGGCTACGTCGAACAGGACGCCCCCGTTCTGGCCGGTTCGCTGAGGGACAACCTGACCCTGTCCACGCCCGACGCCACCGACGAGGAGTGCATCGCCGTGCTGCACGCCGTGAACCTCTCCGAGGTGCTCGAGCGCGACCCGGCCGGGCTGGGCGCGGCGGTCGGCGAGTCCGGCGTGATGCTCTCCGGCGGCGAACGCCAGCGGCTGGCGATCGCGCGCGCCCTGCTGGCCGCGCCGCCCATCCTGCTGCTGGACGAGTCCACCTCGAGTCTCGACGGCGTCAACGAGCAGAAGATGCGGGCCGCGATCGACGCGGTCGCCGTGGACCGTACCCTGATCGTGATCGCGCACCGCTTGTCGACCGTGGTCGACTCCGACCAGATCGTGGTGCTCGACCACGGCCAGGTCATCGGCACCGGCACGCACTCCGAGCTGGTCGCCTCGACGCCGCTCTACCGCGAGCTCGCCAAGCACCAGCTGCTCGTTTAGTCTGGGCTGCCCGAACCAATTCGACGGAGTTTTTAGTCTAAACCGCCAGTTTTGGGCCTGAAACACCCGATCTAGCCAAAATCTCGGCTCTCCTGTCGTAACCGTGGGTTAATCCCGGCCGGGGAGTGCGGGTTTGTGGCCGCCGAGGCTGAGCATGGCGAGGGCGATGAGGGCGT
>NZ_SOHB01000061.1:0-52116 GCF_004403055.1 Cryobacterium sp. TMT1-19 | reverse complement strand
GGCCCGGCATCCGGTCGGCCAGGCCGGCCCGGGCCGCCCGGGCGTGGGCGGCCGGGAGGGCGGCGATCAGAGCGTCGACGTCGGCCTCGGTGTTGGTGCGGCCGAGGGTGATCCGCAGGGCGCCGCGCGCCTCCACTTCGCTGCGGCCCATGGCGCGCAGCACGTGGGAGGGCTCGGCCACGCCCGCCTGGCAGGCGGACCCCGTGGACACCGAGATGCCCGCCACGTCGAGCAGGAACAGGAGCGAGTCACCCTCGCAGCCCGGGAAGCTGAAATGCGCGGTGCCCGGCAGATGGTTTTGCGGGTCCGGGTCGCCGTTCACCACGACGGAGGGCACGGCCGCGGAGACGCCGACGACGAGGCGCTCGCGCAGCGCGGAGATCCGCGCGTTCTCCGCCGGAAGGTCGTGCAGGGCGTTTGCCGCGACCGCGAACGCGACGGCCGCCGCGACGTCCTGAGTGCCGCTGCGTACCTGACGCTGCTGCCCGCCGCCGTGCAGCAGCGGCTCGACCGTGGCCCGACGCGAGAGGGCGAGCGCCCCGATCCCCACCGGGCCGCCAATCTTGTGTGCCGAGACACTGAGCGCGGCCACGCCGGCCTGACTGAGGGCGTGGAAATCGATCGGAACGTGGCCGTACGCCGCCACCGCGTCGACGTGCACCGGGATGCCGTGCGCCGCGGCGAGCGCGGCCACCTCGGCGACCGGCTGCAGGGTTCCGACCTCGTTGTTGGCGCTGAGACAGGTGACCAGGGCGATGTCGTCGGGGTTCGCGGCGATGGATTGGGCAACCGCTGCCAGATCGATCCGGCCGACGGCGTCCAGCGGCAGCCACTCGACCACGGCTCCCTCGTGCCGATCGAGCCACTCGACCGTGTCCATGGTGGCGTGGTGCTCACCTCCGGGAACGAGGATGCGGGTGCGCGGCTGCCTGGCCCAGAACAGCCCCTTGATGCCGAGGTTGATCGCCTCGGTGCCGCCGCCGGTGAAGACTACCTCGATCGGGTCGCAGCCGAGGCTGGCGGCGACCTGCTCGCGGGCCTCCTCGAGCATCCGTTTTGCGTTCTGACCCTGGCTGTGAACGGATGCGGGATTGCCCACCACCCCCGTCGCCCGAACGTAGGCGTCAATGGCTTCGGGCAGCATGGGGGTGGTTGCCGCATGGTCCAGATAGATCGCCATCTCGCTCCTTTCGCGCTCGCTCGAGTTTCGCCAGGTCCCACCGGCGGGTCTCCTGGTGGTAAAACACGGCTTCTGTACTCATTACTCTAGAACGCATGACCCCGCCTGATCCCCTGCGCAGCCTCGGCGTGCGAGTCACGACCCACGGCGGCGAACTCCGCGTGTGGTCGGAGACCGCCGACGCCATCGACCTGTGCATCTTCGACGCCACCGACCCCCACTGGATCATCAAGACCGTGCCCATGGTCAAGGATGAGCACGGCGTCTGGTCCGGACACTCCCGAACCCTCTCCCCCGGACGCCGCTACGGCATCCGCGTCTCTGGTCCCACCGCCCCCCGCAACTCCTTCCACCCCGAGAAGACACTGATCGAACCCTATTCCCGGGGACTCGTGCGGGTCGGCCCCGACCAGTGGCAGTCTTCCGTAGTCGACGGCGATTTCGACTGGGCCGGTTCGGTCAAACCGAGGATCGCCCTGGACCACACCGTGGTCTACGAGGCCCACGTTCGCGGCCTCACCAACCTCAGCCCCTCGGTGCCGGCGAACCTCCGCGGCACCTATGCGGGCCTTGCCCACGAGTCGACCATCGGCTACCTGAAGAACCTCGGCGTGACCAGCGTCGAACTGCTGCCGGTGCAGGCGTTCGTGTCCGAGCAGCGCCTGATCAAGCAGGGTCTGAGCAATTATTGGGGTTACAACACCTTCAACTTCTTTTCACCGCACGCCGACTACGCCACCCAGAAGTCCCAGGCCGCCGGTCCCGAAGCGGTGCTCCGGGAATTCAAGGGCATGGTCAAGCTCCTGCACGAGGCCGGCCTCGAGGTCATCCTCGACGTGGTCTACAACCACACCGCCGAGGAGGGCCCGAACGGCCCCGTCAGCAGCCTCCGCGGCATCGACAATGCCGCCTACTACCGGCAGAACAGCGCCGGCGGATACATCGACGTCACGGGTTGCGGCAACACCCTGAACGTCTCCCACGACGTTCCCCGCCGACTCGTGCTCGACTCGCTGCGCTACTGGGCGAACGAGGTGCAGATCGACGGTTTCCGCTTCGACCTGTCGGCCACGCTCGCCCGGGACGAGAACGTCGACTTCCAGGCGGACAGCCCGCTGCTCGCCTCGATCACGGCCGACCCGGAACTCTCGACGGTCAAGCTGATCGCCGAGCCCTGGGACATCGGGATGGGCGGCTGGCAGACCGGCAATTTCCCGGACGGCTGGACCGAGTGGAACGACCGCTACCGCGACCGCATGCGTTCGTTCTGGCTGACCGACCTGGCGGCCGCCCGCGACGGGCACGCCGGGAGCGGGATCGGGCGCTTTGCGACCCGCCTCGCAGGTTCCGCGAACACCTTCTCCCGGGAGCGCGGCCCGCTCGCCTCGCTCAACTTCATCACGGCCCACGACGGTTTCACGATGGCCGATTTGACCTCGTACAACGTCAAGCACAACGTTGGCAACGGGGAGTCGAACCGCGACGGCACCGACTCCAACAACTCGTTCAATCACGGCGCGGAGGGTCCGACCCGGGACCGGGACATCCTGACCGCCCGGCGCAAGGCCATGCGCAACCTGCTCGCGACCCTGCTGCTGTCGGCCGGCGTGCCGATGATCACCGCGGGCGACGAATTCGGTCGCAGCCAGCGCGGCAACAACAACGCCTACTGCCACGACAGTGAGCTCACCTGGTTGAATTGGGACCTCGACGACTGGCAGGAGGACCTGCACCGGGTGACCCGGCGCCTGCTCCAGCTGCGCCGCGAAAACCCGGCGCTGCGCCCGGTACGGTTCGGACGCCCCGGTGAGACGACCCTCAGCGCCAGCGAAATGAACTGGTACAACGCGGAGGGCCGGTCCATGTCCGAGGACGACTGGCACTCGTCCGATGAGCGCACTCTGCAGTACCTGGCGGCGAGCACCCCGGAGCACGAGGATTTCAACCGTATCCTGCTGATCGTGCAGGGCCGTGAGGAGGAGGTGACGGTGACACTGCCCCTGCACACGGGCGTCACCTCGTACTCGCTGCTCTGGGATTCCAGCCACGACGACCTGAGCGACGCCGTCATCGAGCACGCCCCCGGCGACCAGTTCCTCGTTCCGGCCGCCTCGATGCAGCTGCTCCGGGCGCACTGAGCGTGGGCAAAGGGACCATGAGAAACCGGACCGGGGGCCGCTGACCGTGGCCAAACGGGTGGAGGGAAGCGCCGGTACTCCGGCGACGGTGGCGCTGGTGCGCGCCGGCATCCCGTTCACCCCGCACGCCTACCCGCACGAGGCGTCGTCGACGAGTTTCGGCCTGGAAGCGGCGGAGAAACTCGACGTCGCCGCCGGTCGGGTGTTCAAGACCCTGCTGACGGATGTCGACGGCCGGCTGGTCGTCGGCGTCGTGCCGGTCACCGGCCAGCTCGACCTCAAGGCTTTGGCCACCGCCGTGGGTGCAAAGAGGGCCGTGATGGCAGACCCGTCGCTCGCCGAGCGCAAGACCGGCTACGTGGTGGGCGGTATCAGCCCGATCGGCCAGAAGAGCCGGCTCACGACCGTGGTCGACGAGAGCGCCCTGACGTTTGACACCGTCTTCGTCTCCGGCGGGCGCCGCGGTTTTGACATCGAGCTGACGCCGGCCGATCTGGCCCGGGCCGCCTCCGCGGTCTTCGCGGCGATCGCGCGCCCGTAACCGCACGAAAAAACACCTCCGTCGGAACGAAGGTGCTTTTTCGTGAGGCCGGTCAGCGCTAGCCGGCGACGGCGATCAGACCCATCTCGGCGGGGCTCACCAGAAGCTCGTTGTGCGGCACGACCCGCACCGTGTAGCCGAATGCGCCACCACGGTCGAGTTCTATCGTGCCGGTGAAGAGCGTCGGCGTACTGGCATCCGTCGCACCGGTCCCCAACGGTTCCGTATTGAGCGGCAGGGTGTTGACGTCACTCAGGTCGTCATTGGTGAGGCTCTTGCCGTAGACGACCTCGACGGTGACGTCCTCGGGCGCAAGACCGTTCAGCTGCACGTGTGCGCGGAGGTGCAGTTCGTCGCCGACCTGCGGCACCGGGGCGACGCCGCCGGATTCGACGTGGGTCACGGCGACGCCGGGCCAGGCCGAGACGATCCGCCCCTTCCAGGCGGCCAATTCCCGGGCGGCCCGGTAGTTGTTCTCGGACAGGCGGGCCTCGGCCGTGCCGGCAGGCCGGTACAGCTCCTGCACGTACTGGCGCACCATCCGACCGGCGTTGAGTTCCGGTGAGAGCTTCGCGAGCGTCTGCCGAATCGAGGAGACCCAGCGTTCGGGCACTCCGTCGGCGTTGCGGTCGTAGAACTTCGGTGCGACCTGGTGCTCGATCAGCTCGTACAGCGCGTCCGCCTCGAGCCGGTCACGTTCGGCCGCGTCACCGGCGGCGTCTGCGGTGGGGATCGCCCAACCGTTGTTGCCGTCGTAGTATTCCGGCCACCAGCCGTCGAGGATCGACAGGTTGAGGGCGCCGTTGAGGGCCGCCTTCATGCCGGACGTGCCGCACGCCTCGAGCGGGCGCAGCGGATTGTTGAGCCAGACATCCGTGCCTGGGTACATCAGCTGGGCCATACCGATGTTGTAGTCGGGCAGGAACGCGATCTTGGTGCGCAGCGCCGGGTCGGCCGCGAACTGCACGATCCTCTGGATCAGGCGCTTGCCCTCCTCGTCGGCCGGATGCGATTTGCCTGCGATTACGATTTGGATCGGGTGTTCGGAGTGCAGCAGCAGCGCGCGCAACCGCTCGGGGTCGTGCAGCATCAGGGTCAGACGTTTGTAGGTCGGCACGCGGCGGGCGAACCCGATCGTGAGAACGTTCGGGTCGAAGACCCGCCCGATCCAGGACGGCACGATGCCGCCCGGGTTCTGGCCCTCCCAGGCCGCGGCGATCCGTCGGCGGGCGTCCTCGACGAACTGCAGGCGCATCTGGCCGCGCACCTGCCACAGGTCCGTGTCGGACACGGCGGGCGACGCCCAATCGGCGTCGGACGTGTCGCTGGTGCCCAGACGGCTCTGCGCGAGCGCGAGAAGGGCCGGGTCGGTCCAGGTGGGGGCGTGCACACCGTTCGTGATCGAGGCGATCGGCACGTCGTCGGCGTCGAAACCTGGCCATAGACCCTTGAACATCACCCGGCTGACCTCGCCGTGCAGCTTCGAAACGCCGTTGGCGCGCTGCCCCAGTCGCAGGCCCATCAGGGCCATGTTGAAGACGTCCGGATTGCCATCCTGAAAGTTCTCCGCGCCGAGGGCGAGGAGGTCGTCGACGGCGACGCCCGGAAGCAGGTCGGTCTCGAAGTAGCGCCGCACCAGGCTGCGCTCGAACCGGTCGATGCCGGCGGCGACCGGCGTGTGGGTCGTAAACACCGTTCCGGCCCGGGCCACCTGCAGCGCCTCCGAAAAACTGAGCCCCTCGCCGATCAGGCTGGAGATGCGCTCGAGGCCGAGGAAACCGGCGTGACCCTCGTTGGTGTGGAACACCTCAGGGTCGGCCTGGCCGTTGAGGCTGCTCCACTTCTTCACGGCGCGGGCGCCGCCGATGCCGAGCAGCAGCTCCTGCAGCAGACGGTGTTCGCCGCCGCCGCCGTACAGGCGGTCGGTGACCAGTCGCAGGTCGTCGGTGTTCTCGGGGATGTCGGTGTCGAGCATCAAGAGCCGGATGCGACCGACCATCGCCTGCCAGACCCGCGCGTGCAGGGTCCGGTCGTCGGGAAGTGCGAGGGAGACCTGCACGGGCGAGCCGTCGGCCCGGCGCAGCACCGACAGCGGCAGGCCGTCGGGGTCGAGCAGCGGGTAGCTCTCCAGCTGCCAGCCGTCGGGTGAGATGGCCTGGCTGAAGTACCCGGCACGGTAGAACAGGCCAACACCGACCAGCGGCACGCCAAGGTCCGAGGCGCTCTTCAGGTGGTCGCCGGCGAGGATGCCGAGGCCGCCCGAGTACTGCGGCAACGCGGCGGCGATGCCGAACTCCGGGGAGAAATAGGCGATGGATGCCGGCTTGTCGCCCTCGAGCCCCTGGTACCAGCGGGGCTTCTCGAGGTACTCGCGCAGTTCGTCGCGGGTGGCGTTCGCCCACGCCACGTAGTCGTTGTCCTGGGCGAGGGCTTCGAGGCGGGCCGTGTCGACGGCCCCCAGCAACGCGACCGGGTCGGTACCGCTCTCACGCCACAATTCGGGGGCGATGTGCTCGAACAACTGGCGGGTCGGCTCATGCCAGGACCAGCGCAGGTTGCCGGCAAGCTCGTCGAGCGCGGCGAGCGACTCGGGCAGCACGGTTCGGACGGTAAATTTGCGGATCGCTTTCACATCCTCAGCCTAGGCGCGTGGCGTGTCCGGCGGGTGAATAGAGGCAGCATTACACCCCCAATCCGCGCTACGGTCAGTAGGTGGCTAAGACAGTAAAACGCACAGGCGCGGCTCCTGAAATCCTCGGCGCGGTTCAGGAAGTCCAGACGACAGACCCGGCAGAACCCCGGATCGGCCGTATCCCGATCCTCGATCTGTCCCCTCAGTTGAACGACGACCTCTGGCCCGCGAAGGCGTTCGTGGGCGAAGCGGTTCCGTTCGCCGCGACCGCATTCAGGGAGGGACACGACCTCATCGGCGTCATGCTGCTGCTGACCGCTCCCGATGGAACCGAGTCGCAGCATCCGATGTCCCTGAACTCCCCCGGCACCGACCGCTGGGAGACGCTCGTCACCCTCGGAACCCAGGGCCGCTGGACCTACCGCGTGCGCGCCTACGCCGACGACTGGGCCACCTGGCTGCACAACGCCTCGCTGAAGATCCCCGCCGAGGTCGATGTGGAACTCATGTTCCTGATCGGCTCTGAGCTGCTCATCCGAGAGAGCGCCGTCAAGACCCGCCCTCTGAACGAGCGGCGCACGTTCACCGCGGCCGCGAAGTCCCTCGTCGACCCGGCCAAGTCCGTCGCCGCCCGCTTCGATGTACTCAGCAGCCCGAAGCTGGCTGCCGCGGCCGCCGTGCGCCCGATGGCCGGCCTCGAATCGGTCTCGGAATCCCGGACCGTGCTGGTCGAACGCACCCGGGCCGGCGTCGGCTCCTGGTACGAGTTCTTCCCTCGGTCGGAGGGCGCCGTGAAGCGCGCCGACGGCTCCTGGCAGAGCGGCACCTTCCGCACCGCAGCCGACCGGCTTCCGGCCGTCGCCGCGATGGGCTTCAACGTGCTCTACCTGCCGCCGATCCACCCGATCGGCCTGGCTTTCCGCAAGGGACCCAACAACACGCTCAACGCCGGACCGAACGACCCCGGCTCGCCCTGGGCGATCGGGTCGGCGGACGGCGGCCACGACGCCATCCACCCGGACCTCGGCACCGTCGCCGACTTCCAGTTCTTTCTTGCGGTCGCTCGCGAGAACGGCCTCGAGGTCGCGCTCGACCTGGCCCTGCAGGCGTCGCCCGACCACCCCTGGGTCACCGAGCACCCGGAGTGGTTCACCACGCTGCCCGACGGGTCCATCGCCTACGCCGAGAACCCGCCGAAGAAGTATCAGGACATCTACCCGGTCAACTTCGACAACGACCCTCTGGGTATCCGCGCCGAGGTGCTGCGGATCGTGCGGTACTGGATCGGAGTGGGCGTCAATATCTTCCGGGTCGACAACCCGCACACGAAGCCGCTCGATTTCTGGGAGTGGCTGATTTTCGAGATCAACGCCGAATTCCCGGATGTCTTCTTCCTCGCCGAGGCCTTCACCCGGCCAGCCCTGCTGCAGGGCCTGGGCAAGGTGGGGTTCCAGCAGTCGTACACCTACTTCACCTGGCGCAACACGAAGCAGGAACTTGCGGAATTCTTCGATGGCCTCGCCCACGAGACCGCCGACTTCCTGCGGCCGAACCTGTTCGTGAACACGCCCGACATCCTCTCCGAGTATCTGCAGTTCGGCGGCCCGGCGGCGTTCAAGATCCGGGCGGCCCTCGCGGCCACCGCGGCGCCGACCTGGGGCGTGTACACGGGCTTCGACCTGTTTGAGTGCGTGGCCCGGCCCGGCGCCGAGGAGAACATCGACAACGAGAAGTACCAGTACCGGCCGCGTGACTTCGCGGGGGCCGAAGCGGCCGGCGCGTCCCTGGCGCCCTACCTCACCCTCCTCAACCGCATCCGCGCCGAGCACCCGGCCCTCGGGCAGCTGCGCAACCTCGATCTCCACGAGAGCGAAGACGAGGGGATCCTCGTCTACAGCAAATTCCTCGACGCGCCGTTCACGGGCAGCGGGCACTCGGACGCGTTGATCATCGTCGCCAACGTCGACCCCCACTCCGTGCGCCAAACCGTCGTGCACCTCGACGTCGCCCGGTTCGGTCTGCCGTACGGCTCCGTGTTCGAGGTCGAGGACCTGATCACCGGTGCCATCTGGACCTGGTCGGCCGACAACTTCGTGCGCCTCGACGCATTCACCGAACCGGTGCACATCCTGCACGTGAAAGGACCAGCTCAATGAAGCACGCACAGGGAGGTCCGGCGGCCAAAAAGGCCGCAGACAAGACAACCGCTGACAAGAAGACCCTGGACAAGACGGGCGCCGCCCAGCCTCAGGGAACCGTGAAGGCGAGCGTGCCGAAGCCTGCCGGAGCGCTGCACTCCCCCGCGCCGTTCGAGCTGCCGGTGATCGCCGACCACGTCCTCCAGGCCGTCTCCACCGGCAGCTACTACAACCCGCACGAGGTCCTCGGCCAGCACCTGATCGAGCAGGCCGGTATCGCGGACCCGCTCACCGTCATCCGTGCCCTCCGCCCGCTCGCGACCGAGGTCTTCGCCGTGCTGCCCACGGGCGCGCATGTGGAGCTGGCTCACCTGGGCCACGGTATCTGGCAGGGCGTGAGCACTCTCGGCCTTCAGGACTACCTGCTGGAGGCCCGCTACAGCGACGCCCCCGCCTGGATCGTCGACGACCCCTATCGGTACCTGCCCACCCTCGGCGAGCTCGACCTGCACCTTCTCGGCGAGGGTCGACACGAACGCCTGTGGGATGTTCTCGGCGCCCACTACCGGCCGAACGCGGGCCCGCTCGGCACCACGTCTGGCACATCCTTCGCCGTGTGGGCCCCGCATGCCCGGGCCGTCCGCGTGATCGGCGACTTCAACGCCTGGACCGGCACGCTGCACGCCATGCGCAACATGGGCAGCACCGGGGTCTGGGAGTTGTTCGTGCCTGGGCTGACCGCCGGCTCCAACTACAAGTTCGAGCTGATGACCCGCTCGGGCGACTGGGTGCGTAAGGCCGACCCGATGGCCCGCTACACCGAGATCCCGCCCAAGACGGCCTCCATCATCGGTGAGACCAGCTACGAGTGGGCGGATGCCCGCTGGCTCACCGACCGTTCGGCCACCGACCCCCACAACCGGGCCATGAGCATCTACGAGATGCACGTCGGGTCGTGGCGTCCGGGGCTGAGCTACCGCGACCTCGCCGACCAGCTGATCGACTATCTGAACGAACTGGCGTTCACGCACGTGGAGTTCATGCCGCTCACCGAGCATCCGTTCGGCGGCTCGTGGGGCTACCAGGTCACCGGCTACTACGCGCCGACGAGCCGGTTCGGCCACCCCGATGACCTGCGCTACCTGATCGACCGGCTGCACCGGGCCGGCATCGGCGTCTTGATGGACTGGGTGCCCGGGCACTTCCCGAAGGACGACTTTGCGCTGGCCCGCTTCGACGGCGAAGCGCTGTACGAGCATCCCGACCCTCGCCGCGGCGAGCAGATGGACTGGGGCACCTACGTCTTCGACTTCGGCCAGAAGCAGGTTCGCAACTTTCTGGTCGCGAACGCCCTCTACTGGCTCGAGGAGTTCCACATCGACGGGCTGCGGGTCGACGCCGTGGCCTCGATGCTCTACCTGGACTACTCCCGCGAGGACGGTCAGTGGGAGCCGAACATCCACGGCGGCAACGAGAACCTCGAGGCGATCAGCCTGTTGCAGGAGATCACGGCCACCGCCTACAAGCGCAATCCCGGAGCGGTCATGATCGCCGAGGAGTCCACCAACTGGGGTGGGGTCACGGCGCAGACCAGTGCCGGTGGTCTCGGGTTCGGTTTCAAATGGAACATGGGCTGGATGCACGACACGCTGGAGTACATGCAGGTCGACCCGATGTACCGGGCGCACCACCACAACCAGATCACGTTCTCATTCGTCTACGCGTTCAGCGAGAATTTCCTGTTGCCGATCAGCCACGACGAGGTCGTGCACGGCAAGGGCTCGCTGGTCGCGAAGATGCCCGGTGACTCCTGGCAGCAGCTCGCCAACGTGCGCGCCTACCTCGCCTTCATGTGGGCGCACCCCGGCAAGCAACTTCTGTTCATGGGCCAGGAATTCGGGCAGCGCTCCGAGTGGAGCGAAGAGCGCGGCCTGGACTGGTGGACCCTCGACCAGCCGGCTCACCGCGGCCTGTTCACGCTTGTCGGTCAACTGAACCGGGTGTACCGGTCGAACCCGAGCCTCTGGGCTAAGGACAACGACCCGGGCGGCTTCGAGCTGCTCGAGGGCGGCCCGGCCGCCCAGAACGTGGTCTCGTTCCTGCGCTGGGACGCCGACGGCAACCCCATTGCCTGCCTGTTCAACTTCTCCGGGGCGCCGCACAACGGTTACCAGGTCGGCCTGCCGTTCTCCGGGGTGTGGGAGGAGATTCTGAACACGGATGCCGCGGACTTCGGCGGCTCCGGGGTCGGAAACCTGGGTGCCGTGACCGCGCTCGACGTGCCGTGGGCCGGACGCCCGGCATCCGCCGTGGTGACCCTGCCCCCGCTGGCCGGTCTCTGGTTGCGCCTGCAACGCTGACCCGCTTCGTTCCAGTTCGCGAGAGCGCGGAAATGGCCCCGTCGGAAACGCCGTCGTCTAGTACAGCAGCGCGGTGAGGCGGGAGCGGGTGGGCGGCACCCGCGGGTCGTCCTGGCCGATGACCTCGAACATCTCCAGGATGCGCTCGCGGATCAGGTTGCGGCCGGCCGGCTCCTGCGCGGGAAAGAGGGCGAGCAGCCGATCGAAGGCATCCTCGATGTGACCGCCGGAGAGGTCGAGGTCGGCGACCGCGAGCTGCGTCTGCAGGTCGTCAGGCGCGGCCGCGGCGGCGGAGCGGATCTCGGCCATGGTCTTGCCGTGCAACCGGGCCAGGAGGCTCACCTGGGCCAGGCCGGCGACGGCCATCTGGTCCCGGGGGTCCCGCGCCAGCGCGGTCTTGTAGAGAGCGATCGCCGCGTCATAGTCTCCGCGGTCGATGGCGTCGAAGGCCTCTTGATGCAGCGGCGGCAGCTCGGGTTCTCCGGCGGCCGGCGCCTCCGCTTCGGCGTCGCCGGAGGCCTCCGGGGCGGCGGCCATGGCGGTGACGCCGTGCTGCGCCGCGAGCTCGAAGACCCGGTGCAGAACCTCGCGCACCTGGCCCTCAGGCAGTGCGCCACTGAACAGCTGCACCGGCTGACCGCCGATCACGGCGGCCACGGTCGGGATCGATTGCGCCTGGAAGGCCTGGGTGAGCTGCGGGTTCGAGTCCACGTCGACCTTGGCCAGCACGAACTGGCCGGCGTATTCCAGGACGAGCTTTTCCAGGATCGGCGTGAGCTGCTTGCACGGCTCACACCATTCGGCCCAGAGGTCCACGATGACCGGAACACTCATCGAGAGTTCCAGTATTTCGCCGAAATTCGCATCCGTGCCCTCGAGCACGAGGCTGGGTACCGCGACCGGACCTGCCGCGGGTGTACCGGGCGCGCCCGGCGCCGGCGGTGCGCCCGGCGCCGGCGCCGCCGGACGGTTCACCAGCGTAGACAGGTCGACGGCTCCGCGCAGGTTCATGCCGGACAGGGACGGGGGGATAACACTCATGGAAGCTCCGTTGATGAGATCAGACCCTGGGAGAAACCAAGGAAGACGATTTTTTCGTTCGAACCGGCGGCCGGAACATGGAACAGGAGCTGGTCGCCGTAGGTGCTGGTGATGCCCTTGGCCGTGGCGGTGATGCCGGAAAGGGCCTTGCTGGCACCCTCGGGGCTCACGGTCGCGCCGGCATCCACCGGTTTCACCGTCTCGGTCTCGGTCAGGCTCACGGCGACGATACTGCCGGAGTCGTTGGTCGCCAATGCCACGGTGCGCCCGGTGCCGGCGGCCGCACCGAATTCGATCGACGCCGTCGAGGGCAGGCCGGCCTGGCGTGAGGTCTTCAGTTCGGTGACCTGGGTGCGGAAGCTGTCGCCCTCCGCCTCGAACAGGGCGTAGGAGGGGCTGGCCTCCCCCAGCTGGAGCACGTCGGCGTAGGCCGCGGCGATCTGGTCGGGTGAGAGTAGGAGGAACGTGGAGTCGGGTGCAATGATCGGGGCGCCGATGGTCGCCGGGGCGACCTTGGGAACCGTGGCGGCCGCTTCAAGCTGAATCATGTATTCGACCAGGTAGTCGGCCCGCGGCGACTCCTGTCGCAGCACGAGGGCCGTCGGCGCGGCGGCGGTGTCAGCCTCGTCCTGGAGGACCGTCATGACGACGCGCGGCCAGGTGGAGGACTGCTGCGGCAGCGTGAGCCGGAGGGGTGACGTGGGCAGCGCCGGCAGCGCGGCGATGGCCGGGTCGGCCCCCCGGATCTTGTAGTTCGCCAGTCGCTTCTCCAGTGCCGGGCCGGTGAACCGGGTGGCGAGGATGTCGGCGTTGAGGTTCGCATCGGCATCCGCGGTCAGCGAGGCGATATCGGCCACGATGCGTTCGAGCTGCGGCACCGTAACGGCGGGCGGCGGCACGTCCTGGGCCGGGCCGGCGGTGTCGGTCGGAGTCGGCGTCCCGCTGGTGGCGGCGTCGGGAGAGGACGTGGCCGGCCAGAAATCGGCCGAGCAACCGCTGAGCACCAAACCGCTGACCAGGATCAGGGGCATGGCGACCATGGACCGGGCCATCGACTTACCGGATCCGTTGATCTGGCTCGGCTTGATGGCCTTCGGACGGGGCACGCGCGGGAGCCGGGGCATCCGTGGCCCGCGGGGCAGATTGCGGCGGGGGCCGCGGGAGCGGCGCAGGTGCAGGAGTGCCAGGAGGTAGATGATCAAGCCGATCAGGCCGACGGCCGCGCCGCCGACGATCAGCGGTCCTGCCCAGGGTGTGGAGTTGTCGGTAGGCCAGGACAGGCTGACATCTGTGGGCGCGGAGGCCGTGCCGTCGGAGGCCACGATCAGGGAGATGCCGTCGGGAACCTTGAGGGTGGTGGTCAGCGTGTTCTCAGCCGTGAACTCCTGCAGCCACAGGTCGGAGCCCTCCGGGTTGGTGACCGTCTCCGACTCAGCCGCGGAGTCCGCCGGCGCCGCAGAGCCGGACTCAGACTCGGCAGCCGATTCGGCCTCCGTAGCCGGATCGATGAGTGTGCTGCTGAGGGCGACCGTGTCCTTGTCCTTGCGGATGTCGACGTACGGTTCGTCTCCGAGCCACGCCTTGACGTCGTCGGTGCGCCCGTAGGCCAGGAAAACCGTGTCGGAACCGCTGACGGTGATCGTCTGGCTTCCCGGCACAGCGTTGAGAGCACTGGACTCGACCACCGCGAAGCGGGCGTCCGCCACGGATGCGCTCAGGCTCACCGAGGCCGGATCGAGAAAGATGGTCCGCTGGGCGATGCCGAGCACAATCATTGCCGCAGCAAGGACGAATGCCACTATGGCAAGAACAAAACGCACGTCAACCCTTCTGTGTCGCCGGCCGCTCATCGCGCACACGGGCGCATTGGACCCGGATGCGGGCCCGATTAGCAACAGACAGGACGTCTTACGATACTGGTTGCCCCTGAGAGGCACCTAATAATCCCTCGGGTTGGGACGCGCCAGTGCCTACTGAACAGACTAAAATTGTGGAGGCTCCCTTCGTCAGTCCGTAAACGGGGGTCAGAGCCCCATTTTGAGGAGACAGCGTGGCGAACGACGAAGCAGACTTCACCCAGGTATTCCGCGGCTACGACCGCGACGAAGTCGACAAGACCATCCAGGGACTGCGCCGCGACCTGATTCAGGCGAATACCCAGGGCACCGAGGCGAAGAAGGAAATCAAACGCCTCACCACCCAGATCGACGATCTGAACGCGGAAATCGAAGAGGTCGGCAGCCCCACGTTCTCCGGCCTCGGCACCAAGCTCGAGAACACCCTGCGCGTGGCGGAAGAGCAGTCGACGAGGGTGATCGCCCAGGCGGACATCGACGCCGAACGGCTGCGCGCCTCCGCAGCGAGCGAAGTGCAGACCCTGCTCCGCGAGGGCAAGGAGCAGGCCGAACGGGCACTGTCGGATGCCGCGGTCAAGGCCGGCCGCATCCTAAATGATGCCGTCGCTGAAGCCGACGACTTACTCGCCCGGGCCCACGAGGACTCCACCACGCTCACCCAGGACGCCGTGCACGAAGCGGCGGCCATCCGCGGAGCGGTGGCCACCGAGGCCGCCGAGCTGCGCGCAACCGTGAAGCGGGAAGTCGCCGCGATCCGCTCGGAAGCGGAGCGCGAGGCCGCCGAGGTTCGCGTGGTGGCCCAGCGGGAGGCGACCGAGGCCCGCGAGGTCGCGGCCGGGCTCACGAGCGAGACCGAGTTGACCCGCTCCGAAGTCGCCCACGAACTCGACCAGCAACGCGCCGACCTGGCCCAGGAAACCGAACAGGCTCGCATCGACCTCGCCGCCGAGACGGAACAGCACCGCATAGACCTCGCCCGGGAAACCGAACAGGCTCGCATCGACCTCGCCCACGAGACCGAGCAGGCCCGCAACCTTCTCGCAATCGAGATCGAGCAGGCGAGAACCGACCTCGAACGGGAGACGCTGCAGCAGCGCGCCGATTTGTCCGTTGAAAGCGAGCAGGCCCAGACCGACCTAGCCCGCGACCTCGAACGCCAGCGCGCCGACCTCAGCCGCGAGGTCGACAAGGCGCGCGTCGGCCTCGCGGCCGAGATCGAACAGTCACACGCCGACCTCGGTC
This sequence comes from Cryobacterium sp. TMT1-19, assembly GCF_004403055.1. Classification (NCBI taxonomy): domain Bacteria; kingdom Bacillati; phylum Actinomycetota; class Actinomycetes; order Micrococcales; family Microbacteriaceae; genus Cryobacterium; species Cryobacterium sp. TMT1-19. The sequence continues at coordinate 36,988 of NZ_SOHB01000061.1, read as the reverse complement.
GGGACAATGAGCAGACCCGCGCCGACTTCACCGCCGAAAGCGAGCAGCTGCGCATCGACCTGGAGAACCATCTGACGGCCACCCGCAAGCGGGGAGAGCACGAAGCCGCCAAGCTCAAGCGCGAGATCGATCAGACCAGGGCCGACCTCGACGTCGAGCTGAAGGCCCGGCGGGACGAAGCGGAGCAGGGCCAGCTGCAGCGCCACCAGGAGGCGGTGGCCCAGACGCAGAAGTTCGTCGCGGATGCCACCAAGCAGCTTGCCGAGACCAACCGGCGCACGGTCGAACTGCGCGCATTGAACGACCAGCTGGACGCCTCCGCCCGCGACGAGGTCAGGGCATCGAAGAAGGTTGCCGAGGAGTCGGCGGAACGTCTGGTGCGGGACGCCGAGACGCGGGCCGCCGCGCTGGCGACCGATGCCGAACTGCGCACGCGCGTGCTCGTGGCCGACGCGGAGGAGCGCCTGTCCCAGATTAGGATTGAGCGTGACGCCGTGGCCGGCTACTTCGAGAGCCTGCGCGGTCTGCTCACGCAGGCGGAAAAGGTCGCCGCCAGCGACGACGACGAGCGCTGACACCAGCCGAGGGGATCTCAGTGAAGATTCAGAATGCTTTTCGCGTCGGACTGATCGGCACCCTGGGCGTCGGCGTCGGCCTGCTCATCATCACGTCGGTGATCACTCTGCAAACGATCATCACCTACATCGGTGCGGCACTGTTCCTCGCGCTCGGGCTCGACCCGGCCGTCTCCTGGCTGGAGAAGAAGAGGTTTCCCCGCTGGGCAGCCATGCTCACGGTGCTTGTTGCCGTGATCGGGGTTTTGACCGGAGTGATCTTCGCCGTCGTGCCGATCATCGTCGACCAGGTCTCCAACCTCTCCAAGGCCATCCCGGACCTGGTCACGTCGATCAACACCTCCACCTTTCTCGCCGATGTACAGAGGCAGTTTCCGGCTCTCCCGCTGTCGAAAATCACAGAGTCGGTCACCGATTTCGTCGGCGGCAACATCACTAACATCACGAGCACGATCATCCAGTCCGGCCTCGCCATCGTCAGCGGCCTTTTCGGCGCCCTGATCATCCTGATCCTCACGCTGTACTTCACGGCATCGCTGAACAGCATCAAGCAGGCCGTGTACCAGCTCGTACCGGCCTCGAAGCGGGCTCGGTTCGCCGATCTCAGCGAGCAGATCACGACATCCGTCGGCCGATTCGTGATCGGCCAGGGAGCCCTGGCGCTCTGCAACGGCGTGCTCAGCTTCACCTTCCTGTCGATCATCGGCGCGCCGTTCCCGGCGCTGCTCGCGCTGATCGCGTTCCTGTTCTCGCTGGTCCCTCTCGTGGGCACGATCTCCGGGTCGATCATCATCGTGCTGACCTGCCTGATCCCCGGAATCGGCAGCTCGATGTTCACAGCGTTGGTCGCCGCGATCTACTATCTGATCTACATGCAGGTAGAGGCCTACCTGCTCAGCCCCAACATCATGAACCGGGCCGTGTCCGTTCCCGGCGCCGTCGTTGTGGTCGCCGCTCTCGCGGGCGGTAGTCTGCTCGGCATCCTCGGCGCGCTGATCGCCATCCCCGTCGCCGCGGCAACCATCATGATCATCAAGCAGGTCGTGATCCCCCGACAGAACAAACTCTAGGCCGATCGGGTACTAGGCCGACGCAGTCCACTCTGTGGGCAGAGGCGCGGCGGCCGGGTTGACCACGGCGACGATCTCGTCGAGTACGCGGCGGGTGGCGCTCTCCCCCACCCACAGGTGCTTCCCGCCCTCCACGGCGATGAGCCGGGTGTCCGGCACGCTCGCGAAGCGTTCCCGGGCCTCCTCGGGGCGGAGATAGTCGTCGAACTCGGGGATGACGGCCACCAGCCGCGCGTCCCGGCCGGTCCAGGCGGCCAGCTCGGCGTCAGAGGCCCGGTGCAGCGGCGGCGACAGGAGGATGGCACCCCGGATCGGGTGCTCCAGGCCGTACTTGATTGCGAGCTCCGTGCCGAACGACCAGCCGAGCAGCCAGGGATCGGGCAGCCCGCGCTCGGCGACGAACGCCATCGCGGCGGCAACGTCGAGGCGCTCATCGACGCCGTCGCCGAAGCTGCCGCCACTCGTGCCGCGCGGCGAGGTCGTGCCGCGAGTGTTGAAGCGCAGCACCGCCAGGTCGGCTAAGGCCGGCAGCCGCCCGGCCGCCTTGCGCAGGATGTGCGAGTCCATGAAGCCGCCGTGGGTGGGCAGCGGATGCAGCGTCACCAGCGTCGCCACCGGTGCCCGGCTCACGGGCGTGGCCAGTTCGCCGACCAGGGTCAGGCCGTCCGCGGTGTGCAGCTCGATCTGCTCGCGCACGGCCGGTAGCTCGACGCCGCCACGAATTTCCACACTCGAAGTCATGGTTTCTCCCCTGGTGCCGCTTGGGCGGTTATTTGATCTTCCAGCAGTGCGAGTGCCAGTGGCGCCTCGCGGCAAGGTCGGATGCCTCACCCATGACGCCGTCGCCGCGCCAGGAGACCACGTGCGCGGTGCCGGGCGCAACCTCGCGGTGGCAACCGGGGCACACGTACGATTTCACGGCTTGCGGCCCCGGTACGGGTTGCACCGTCCAGAGGCCGTCACGGCGGGTTTCCGTTCGTCGCCAGCCGGCGCGCATCCGCTCAAGGCCGTCATCAGCGGCTCCCGGACCGGGCTGGCGGCCACGGGGTCGGTTGCTGCGGGCCATTGCACCAGTCTACGTGCGAGCCTGGAAGAACAAGGAGCGCTAGTACCAGCCGACGTCGCCGGAGTGCGCCCAGGCGCCGCAGGGGGTGCCGTAGCGGCCCGAGATGTAGCCGAGGCCCCACTGGATCTGGGTCGCGGGGTTGGTCGCCCAGTCGTCGCCGGCGGTGGCCATCTTGGAGCCCGGCAGTGACTGCGGGATTCCGTAGGCACCGCTGGAGCTGTTCTCCGCATTGACGCGCCAGCCGGACTCCTTGTTCCAGAGTGACACGAGACAGTTGAACTGATCGTCGCCCCAGCCGCGGGCGGCCACCGCATCAGCGGCGATCGCCTGCGCCGAGCCGGGGTCAGGAACGGCCGCCGACGGAGCCGAACTCGACGCGGACTTGGACGCGACGGGAACGGCGACGGGAACGGGAACGGGCTTGGCTTTCTCGGTGACGGTGAAACTGTCACGCGTGAAGGTGTTCGAGGCTGCCGCAGCGACCTGGATCTCCTGGGCTGCCTCACCGTTGAATCGGTCGCCGGCAACCTGAAAGTAGGGTGAGGCCGTCGCGCCGGAATACGGGTCGACGACAGTGACGAGCACGAACGCCGCTGCGGCGGTAAAGGCGAAGAGGGGGACGCGCCCGCGCGAGCGGGACCTTCTCATTCTGACCTTGACGGGCCTACCGGCGTGTTCGGATGCAATGGTGTTCAAATGTCTACCCACGATTTCCCGAGCCTATCGGAAATCCGACATAACAGCCAGATAACGGTGCCGATTGACCTCGACACGGCGCGCGGCGCAACTCAACGGACGGCCAGGATCACGTCGACGACGCTGTCCAGCACAACGTCGACCTGGGCTTCCCGGTAACCGCCACGCTGGGGCCGGAACACGGCGCAGCGCACATCTTCCACCGTTATGGGGAGCCCGTCTTCGAAGTACCGGACGAGCTTGTGGGAGAACCGGTCGACATCCGCCCGGCTGTAGCCGACGCTGAGAACGCTCACCCGGTGGAAGCGGTGTCCGCCCTTCCGGCTGAGCCGGTTCACGAGCACCTGAGCGAGGTCATGCACCTCGGCCAGCCACGCCTCGGTGCCCTGCGCCTGCGCCGCACGGTCCCGGTCGCGCGTCGCGAAGGCGTCTTCGAGACGCTCGAGGGCCGCATCCACGTGCGCAGGCGAATATCCGCCCTTGTGCATGCTGAACGCGGTGTGACGGATGTCCTCGGCGGTCAACCCGACGCTGTCGTCGGTGGCGTCATACGCTTTTCGGGCGACAGCGAGGAACTCCTCCACCTGCGGAGCGCTGTAGCCGAGCGTCTTCTTGCCGGTCCGAGGGAAGGTGGAGGTCACCGGAACATTCTGCCTCACTGCCGCGCGCCTGACTAAACCGAGGCCGCTAAGCGAAAATCAGGTAGAGGGCGTACGCGGCTGCGGCCGACGGCAGGATCGAATCCAACCGGTCGAGGAGACCGCCGTGACCAGGCAACCAGGAACTCATGTCCTTGATGCCTAGGTCACGCTTGATCAGGGATTCGGCCAGGTCGCCGAAGGTCGCGCTGAACAAGATGACCACACCGAAGACGAGGCCGAACCACCAGGGCTGGTCGAGCATGAACACTGCGAGCAGCACGCCGATCCCGATACAGGCGACGCCGGCGCCAGCGAACCCTTCCCAGGTCTTCTTCGGGCTGATCGAGGGGACCATGCGGTGCTTGCCGAAGCTGAGGCCGGCGGCGTACGCCGCGGTGTCGGCGGAGATGACCAGCAGCAGGAAGGCGAGGGTCCACCACTGCCCGTCGGGCTGGGCGACCAGGAGCACAGAAAAGCTGCCGAGGAAGACGACGTAGGCCTGGATCAGGAAGCCACCACCGATGTCGCCGAGCACCTCCCGGGAGGGAGCGCGGTGGGCGCGCCGGACGAGAAAAGCCAGCCGCCACAAGGCGATCAACCCAATGCCGGCGAGCGTGCCCAGCCACTGGCCGGCCGCGCCGAGGTAGAACGCGGCAGGCACGACGCCCACGGATGCCAGGACGACCGGTACGCGCGGCACGTTGCGTCCGGCGAGACGGAGAGCCTGAGCGAGCTCGAAGGCCGTGAAGCCCACGAACGCGATCGCGCAGACCATGAACAGGTCTTTGATGAAGACGAGGCTGAACAGCATGAACAAGCCAAGCGCGAGCCCGATCAGGGTAGCCAGGATCAGGTTGCGCCCGGTGCGCGCCTGGATGCGTTCCTGAGTCGCATCCAGCTGCGCCCGGGTCGCCAGCATCTGACGTTCGAGATCGGCCTTCTTCGACTGCATCTGGGCCCTGAACTCGGCGCGACTGACACCATGCTCGCGCTTGGCGCGCAGCCCTTCGCGTTCTCCGGAATCGCCTGATTCGTCCGTCATGAGGCTGGATCGTCCTTAGATCTCGAGGAGTTCTGCTTCTTTGCGCTTGAGGGCGTCGTCGATGGCATCCACGTGGGTCTTGGTGATGTGTTCGAGTTCTTTCTCGCCGCGGGCCACGTCGTCGTCTCCCACTTCACTCTTGAGGGCGTCGAGGTCGTCCTTGGCCTTGCGGCGCAGGTTGCGCACCGACACCTTGGCATCTTCGGCCTTGGTGCGCACGATCTTGACGTATTCCTTGCGGCGGTCCGCGGTCAGCTCCGGCAGCGTGGCCCGAATGACGTTGCCGTCGTTTCCGAGGTTGGCGCCCAGGTTCGGAGTGTCGCGAATGGCCTGCTCGATGTCTCGCAGGGCGCCCTTGTCGTACGGCCCGATCAGGAGCGTGCGGGCCTCCTGGTTCTGCAGCGAGGCGAGCTGTTCCAGCGGCGTCGGTGTGCCGTAGTAGTTCACCAGGATCTTGGCGAACATCTGCGGGTTCGCACGACCGGTTCTCACGGTCGCGAAGTCGTCTTTGGCAGCTTCCACGGCCTTGTGCATGCGGGCGGTGGCGTCGGACAGAACATCCGTGATCACGATGACTCCTTCTTCGATGGCGTTGTCAAGCTTAGTTGGAGACAAGGGTTCCCAGATCGGCGCCGAGAATGGCGGCCGTCACGTTGCCGTGCGGGGCCATGCCGAACACCTGCATGGGCATTCCGTTGTCCATGCAGAGGCTGAAGGCTGTCGAGTCGACGACCTTGAGGCCGCGCTGCAGGGCCTCCTGGTAGGTGATGTGGTCGATCTTGTGCGCGTCCGGGTTGGTGCGCGGGTCGTCGGAGTAAATCCCGTCGACGCCGTTCTTGGCGACGAGCACGATGTCCGCATCGATTTCCAGGGCACGCTGGGCCGCAACCGTATCGGTGGAGAAGTAGGGCAGCCCGGCGCCCGCGCCGAAGATGACCACGCGGCCCTTTTCGAGGTGGCGTTCCGCGCGACGAGGGATGTACGGTTCGGCGACCTGGGTCATCGCGATCGCGGACTGCACCCGTGTCTCGGATCCGGCCTGCTCGAGGAAGTCCTGGAGGGCAAGGGCGTTCATCACGGTGCCGAGCATGCCCATGTAGTCGGCACGGCCGCGGTCCATTCCACGCTGCGACAATTCGGCGCCGCGGAAGAAGTTGCCGCCGCCGACGACGATGGCGATTTCCACCGTCTTGGCCGCCTCGGCGATCTCGCGGGCGAGGGCGCTGATGACGTCGGGATTGACGCCCAGGCTGCCTGCCCCGAAGGCTTCGCCGGAAAGTTTGAGGAGGACCCTGCGCTTCTTGACCGTGTCTGACATTCTGTGCGCTTCTTCCCTCGTGATGCTCTGTGCCGTGCTGTGCAGTGCAGTGCAGTGCAGTGCAGTGTTGTGTTGTGCCGTGTAGTGCCGTGCCGTGTTCCGACGGTGTTCTAAAACTACTGGGTGGGCTGGTGGGTGCCCACACACAGAAGGAGACCGGATTGCGACTGCAACCCGATCTCCTTCACTACGATCAAACGACCGGTTACGCGCCGACCTTGAATCGGGCGAAGCCTGAGACGGTCAGTCCGGCATCAGCCAAGACCTTGCTGACGGACAGCTTGTTGTCCTTGGCATAATCCTGTTCGAGGAGTGCAACCTGCTTGAAGTACGCGGTGACGCGACCCTCGACAATCTTGGGCAGTGCAGCCTCCGGCTTGCCCTCGTTTTTCGAGATCTCGGTGACGATCCGGCGTTCGGCCTCAACGAGGTCGGAGGGAACGTCTCCGCGAGCGAGGTACTCGGGGTTCGCGAAAGAGATGTGCTGAGCCACGCTGCGCGCGGTCTCCGCGTCATCTCCGGAGTAACCCAGAACAACGCCGACCTGCGGGGGCAGGTCCTTGCTGGTCTTGTGCAGGTAGATCGCGAACTTCTCACCCGCGACGGATGCGACGCGGCGAAGTTCGAACTTCTCGCCAATGATCGCGGCCTCGCCGTCGATGAGCTGGCCGACGGTCTGACCGTCGACCGGAGCGGCCAGGCCCTCCTCGACGGTGGTGGCCGCGGCTGCGGCGACCGCGTCCAAGACCTTCTCGGCTAGTGCAACGAACTTATCGCCCTTGGCGACGAAGTCGGTCTCGCAGGCGAGTTCGATCAGGGTGGCGGTGTTGCCGATTTCCTTGGCAGCGACGAGTCCCTCGGAGGTGGAACGATCGGCGCGTTTGGCGTTACCCTTCGCACCCTTCATTCGAAGGATCTCGACGGCCTTTTCCATGTCGCCTTCGGCTTCAACGAGGGCGTTCTTGGTGTCGACCATGCCGGTACCGAGGCGCTCGCGCAGCGCTTTGACGTCTGCGAGGCTGATGCTTGCCATGCTTGGTCCTTACTTGGTTTCTTCGGCGGGAGCGTCGGCCGCAACAACGGCTGCGGCTTCGGCTTCTGCGGCTGGGGCTGCGGCGGCTTCCTCGTCGGCAACCGGCGCGGCCACGACGGCCTCTGCGGTCTCGTCGGAGACGGCGACGGCTTCGTCAGCTGCCGGGGCGTTCTCGGCAGGAGCGGCCAGGAGCTCGGCTTCCCACGCGGCGAGAGGCTCGATTTCAGCCTCCGGCTTGGCGTGGCGCTGGATGAGGCCCTCGGCCGCAGCGTCCGCGATGATGCGGGTCAGCAGGCCGACGGAACGAATGGCGTCGTCGTTGCCCGGGATCGGGTACTGGACGTCGTCCGGGTCGCAGTTGGTGTCGAGGATCGCGATGACGGGGATGCCGAGCTTGCGGGCTTCGTCAATGGCGAGGTGCTCCTTGTTGGTGTCCACAACCCACAGCGCCGACGGCGTCTTCGTGAGGTTGCGGATGCCGCCGAGGCTCTTGTGCAGCTTGACGAGCTCGCGCTTCTTGATGAGCATTTCCTTCTTCGTGAAACCGCTCTTGGCGGTGTCCTCGAAGTCGAGCTCTTCAAGCTCTTTCATGCGGGCCAGACGCTTGGAAACGGTCTGGAAGTTGGTGAGGAGGCCGCCGAGCCAGCGCTGGTTGACGTAGGGCTGGCCCACGCGGATGGCCTGTTCGGCGATCGATTCCTGCGCCTGCTTCTTCGTTCCGACGAAGAGGATGGTGCCGCCGTGGGCAACCGTCTCCTTGACGAAGTCGTAGGCCTTGTCGACAAACCCGAGCGACTGCTGCAGGTCGATGATGTAGATGCCGGAGCGCTCCGTGAAGATGAAGCGCTTCATCTTCGGGTTCCAACGGCGGGTCTGGTGCCCGAAGTGCACGCCGCTATCGAGCAGCTGGCGGATGGTTACGACGGCCATGAGCCGTTCTCCTTGTCCGGCGCGCGCTGCGATGCAGACGAACGCCAATCGGTTTGTGTCGTGATCGGATGATCACCACTCCTGGTGCCCGGCACAGAACCGCCCCGCATCTGAAAGAAACGAGGACCGAGTGGGTCTGGAGGCCGAATGGGCACGCGTAGTCAGCACGCAAGCGCTGCTCCACAAAGGTTAGCACCCACGGGGGTGCCCCGTGCGCGCGCCGGCACGTGCGGGCGTCCCCCCCCAGGCGGGGTGGTACGGGATCCGGTCACGGATACCGCCCTCGCCGGTTTCGGGCGGGACGGAGGCCGCACGGTGGTGGCATGAATGCCTTCCGTCTGCTCATCGCGGCCGCGCTGCTGCCGCTGTCCTGCCTGTCCATCGTGCGGAGCGACGCGGCGGGTGTGACACCACCCGGGGCGGCGTCGGTCACGGAGACGGCTCCGGAGACGGCTGCGGATACGGCCACCACCGGCACCTGGCACTGGCCGCTGGTTCCGCCGCATCCGGTGCTCCGGGGTTTCCAGGCGCCGGCCACCCAGTATGCGCCGGGCCATCGAGGTCTGGATCTGTCGGCCGAGGCCGGCCGGGAGGTGGTTGCACCGGCCGAGGGTATCGTCTCGTTCGCCGGGGTCGTGGTCGACCGCCCCGTACTCTCGATCGAACATGCCGACGGCCTGGTGTCCAGCATCGAGCCGGTGTCGGCCAGTGTCGCGGTCGGTGACCGGGTCGCGGCAGGGCAACCCGTCGGCCAGGTTGCCGACGGCGGGCACTGCGCTGGGCAGTGCCTGCATCTTGGCGCCCGGTTGAACGGTGGCTATGTGTCACCACTGCTGTATCTGGTCGGCGTTCCTCGCGCGGTGCTGCTGCCGGCACTGCTCCTGAGAGGAGACAGCTGAGGGGCCGGCAGCCGCGAGGTAGTCGCGGAGCAGTCCCGGAAGCCGTCGCCGGGGAGTCAGGCGCGCGGGTGCGCGGTGCGGTAGCTCTGTTTAAGGCGTTCGGCCGAGACATGAGTGTAGATCTGGGTGGTGCCGAGGCTGGAGTGGCCGAGCAGCTCCTGCACGGCCCGGAGGTCGGCTCCGCCGTCGAGCAGGTGGGTGGCCGCCGTGTGGCGGAGGGCGTGCGGGCCGGCCGGCCCATTGCCGGGCACATCGGCGAGCAGAGTGGCGACCAGCCGGTAGACCGCCCGCACGCCGAGGCGCTGGCGGCGCGCACCGAGGAACAGCGCGCTCACCGGCGTCGCGGCGTTCTCGGCAGCGGTTCTCGCGGCGTGCGCGCGGTTCTCGGCAGCAGGCCCCGCGGTCCCGGCGGGGGCTGCGGTCTCGGCGGGCGCTGCGGTCTCCGCGGGCGCTGCGGTCTCGGCGGGCGCTGCGGTCTCAACGAGCCGGGGGCGGCCCCGTTCGAGATAGGCGAGGATCGCGTGCTGGGCCGGCACGCCGAAGGGAACGACGCGTTCCTTGGAACCCTTGCCGGTGACCCGCACGGTGAGTCGGTGCAGATCGACGTCGGTGACGTCGAGGCCAACGAGCTCCGAGACCCGCAACCCCGACGCATAGAGCAGTTCCACTATCGCGAGGTCGCGCAGCGCCGCCGGGTCGGGACCGGCGGCACGAAGTTCCAGGTGGGTGAGTAGCTCCTGCATTTGGGTGTGGTTGATCACTCGGGGCAGTGGTCTGCCGGGTTTCGGCGAGCGCAGCCGCACGGCGGGGTCGGTTGCGCTGCCGCCGGTGCGTGCCAGCCAGGCCGTGAAGCTGCGGGCGGAGGCCGACCGCCGGGCAATGGTCGCCCGCGCCAGCCCCGACTGGGTTCCGACCCACAGCCAATCGCGAAGCAGATCGAGGCTCAGCGCCGCCGGGTCGATGACGCTGCGAGTTTCGGCGAAGGCGATCAGTCCCGCCAGGTCGGTGCGGTAGGCGCGCACGGTGTGCACGGAGAAGCCGCGCTCAACGGCCAGGTAGACCACGAAGTCGTCGACAGACGCATCGAGGAGGTGCACCGGCGCGGGAACCGGCGGTGGTACGCGAACGGACTCAGGCATAGTCACCTCGGTCAGACCTGCCGCGAGAAGGCCTCGGTGCGCTCGTCGGGCGTGAGCGCCTCCATCCGGTCGAGGAAGGCCGCGTCGAAGCCGGTCGCTGCCGGAAACTCGCCGAGAGCCACATGCGAGTGCACGATCTGGTCGTCGTAGACATGCACGAGGTTGATCGATTGCCCACCCTGCAGACCGCTGAGCGACCCCTGCGGCGCGGTCGGATCGATCGTATAGCAGGTCGCTGCGGCGACCGACACCGGGATACCCGCGAAGAGTCCGGTCGTCGCGTAGTGCAGGTGTCCGCCCAGGATCGCCCGGATATCGCTGCCGGCCACCACCTCGGCCAGTCGGGGCTGCCCCCGCAGCTCGAGGATGGACATCAGCGGCAACATCGTCGGCACGGGCGGATGATGAAGCGCCAGCAGGGAGCCGTGCGGAGCAGGCTCGCTGAGCACCTCGGCCAGCCACGCCAACTGCGCGCCGGACAGGTCGCCGTGGTGATAGCCCGGAACACTCGTGTCCAGTGCGATGATGCGCACTCCCCCGATGTCGAATACCCGGTCGATCGGCGCCGAGGATCCTTTTTCCCGGAGCAGCTCGGTGCGGAAGGCCTCGCGCTTGTCGTGGTTCCCCATCACCCAGATGACGGGGGCGCCCATCCGTTCGGCCGCGGCCTCGACAATGTCACGCACCCGGCGGTACGCAGCGGCTTCACCGCGGTCGGCGATGTCACCGGTGAAGAGCAGCGCGTCGGGCCGGAGACCGGACCGCTCCAACTGCGCCATCGCCTGGTACACGGTGGTGTCGGTGTCGACCGCGCCGTAGAGCGCTCGACCTCCGCCGAGGAAGTGGGTGTCGCTGATATGCGCGATGAGGTGGGTGGCTGGAGGGTACTGGCCCAGTTGCACGGCTGACATGACTCACCTTTCGTGGGTGCCGCCCAGACTACGGCCTGCCCCCGACGTCGGACTGTCGTCGCGCAAATTCACCCTTCGGTGGGATTCACGCGAGCCCACTATTGGGGGGACCCGCAGCCCCGTTCTGGGGGCTCATCCGGCCTAACGGCGCACACGAGACCGCCCTAGCTTTCAGCACGTGTCCTCACAGATGAGGACTGTCGAGACCCGAAATCGATAGAAGGGCATCACATGAGCAAGAAGACCACACCCGAGGCAACCGCCGGCACCGCCAAGCAGCTGCGGGTGAGGAGCATCGCGCTCGTCGCGGCCGCGATGCTCCTGGTCGGCGGAGGCGGAGCGTACGCCTACTGGTCGACGACCGGCTCCGGCACCGGTGCGGCGGCCAACGCCAAGTCCAACGGCTCGCTGGTGCTGAGCGCCCACCTGGCCGACGGTCTGACCCCGGGCGCCTCCGTGCCGGTGACGTACTCCGCAAAAAATGCGGGCACGTCCAGCCTCAAGGTCGCAACCATCTCCCAGACCGGCAGCACCGACGCCCCGGGGTGTGTCTTCGCCGACAACTTCACGATCGCCCCGTCCGTCGTCTCCGACACGCGCGTGATGGGCACACCCAGGAGCCAGACCGCCGTCGATGTGACCATCACGGGAACCTCGACGCTCATGTTCCTTGACACCGCTGACGACCAGGACGCCTGCAAGGGCGCCACCGTCACGCTGACGCTCAAGTCCAACTAGCTCGATCACAGGTGGTCAGGCTCTCTCCGAGCCTGCCCACCTGTGCGATTTTCATTTTGGTACATCTGAGTCCTTGAACATTCATGCTCGTTCGATAGCTGTGAGAGGTTGACGTGACTTCCCTCCGTCCCCACCGTTCCGCATCCGGAAACACCCGCCTCTCATTCTTCGGCCTCACCGCCGCCGTGACCCTTGCCGTGTTGGTCGTGTCCGTAACCGGTGGCGCCTCCGCGTATTACACCGCCCCCGGGATCGGCTCCGGCTCGGCAGCCCTCGGCACGCTGCTTCCGCCCACCGACGTGCTCGTTCCCGCGACGAGCGCCGGCACCGTGAGCCTGCGCTGGACGGTATCCGTCGGCACGCCCGCGCCGACCGGCTACTACGCCACCCGCACCAAGACCGGCACCGGCACGCCGACCCCGGCCTGCGGCACCAGCCCGACCATCATCGTGGCCACCGCGTTTTGCGACGACCTGCTCGTTCTGACCGGCGACTATACCTACACGGTCACCGCCGTCTACAACGGCTGGACCGCGGCGAGCGCCCCCAGTGGCAGCGTGACGATCTCGAATCCGACGAAAGTCGCGTTCCAGGCCCAACCGTCCGACGCGACCAGCGGCGCCGTCTTCACTGCCCAGCCCAGCGTCGCGATCCAGAATGCCGCCGGAGAGACCGTGCCCACCAGTACCAGCCCGGTCACCCTGGCAATCACCGGGTCGCCCGCCGGAGCGAACCTCACCTGCGACCAGAATCCGCTGCCAGCCGGATCCGGCATCGCGGTCTTCTCCGGCTGCCAGATCGACAGGGCCGGCACGTACACACTCACCGCGACCGCGAACGGGCTCACCGCCGCCACAAGCGGCAGCATCACCATCGCCGCCGGCAGCGCCACGCAGCTCGTGTTCGCAACGCAACCTTCCAACAGCACCGGCGGGATGGTATTCCCCACCCAGCCTGTGGTCACGGTGCTGGACGCGTTCGGAAATACCGTCACCGTCAGCAACGCCTTCATAACCCTCAGCATCACGACGCCCGGCGGCGCCAGGCTCACGTGCCCAACCAACCCGCTGGCGGCAGCATCCGGTGTCGCGGTCTTCACCGGCTGCGCCGTCGACAGGGCCGGTACCTATACGCTCACCGCGGCCTCCGGTGCCCTGACCGCCGCCACGAGCACCGCCCTGACCGTTTCCGTGGGCTCCGCGAAGAAACTGTCCTTCACCCAACCTGCCGTTGACTTCTCCGCCACCAGCCAGACCACGTTCGCCGCGCCCGTCCAACCGGTTGTCACCGTTCAGGACGCCGGCGGAAACACCGTCACCGGCAGCACCGCAACAATCAGCCTCGGCCTCACCTCACCCGCCGGGGCCAGCCTGACCTGCGCCGCGAACGCCCGGGCTGCCGTCTCAGGCATCGCCACCTTCGCCGGCTGCCAGATCGACAAGGCCGGCAGCTACACGCTCACCGCCACCTCGGCCGGGCTCGCCGACGCCACGAGCAACGGCATCAACGTCACCGCCGGACCCCCTAAGAGACTCGCCTTCACCGCACAGCCCGCCAATAGCAGTAGCGGCGGAACCCCGTTCTCAACCCAACCTGTCATTGCCGTGCAGGATGCGTTCGGAAACACCGTCACCACCAGCACTGCCCCCATCAGCCTCAGCCTCAGCCTCACGACTCAGGCAGGCGCCGCGTTGTCCTGCACCTCAGGCAACCCGCTCGCGGCCGCGTCCGGTGTCGCGGCCTTCACCGGTTGCCGGATCGACAAACCCGGCAGCTACACACTCACGGCGGCCTCAGGGACCTGGATGGCCGAGTCCAACAGCCTCACCATATCGGTCGGCTCCGTAGCGAAACTAGCCATCGCCTTCCCGACCAGCACTGCCATCAGTCAGAGTGCCTTCTCCACCCAACCGGTTGTCACGGTGCAGGATGCCGGTGGCAACACCGTCACGAACAGCACCGCAGCCGTGACATTGAGCCTCACCAACGCACCCGTCGGGGCCACCCTGTCCGCGTGTGCTTCCGCCAGCACCGCCGGCGTCACGACCTTCACCGGTTGTCGGATCGACAAGGCCGGCACCTACACACTGACGGCCGTCGTGGCAGGCCCCATCACGGCCACGAGCAACACCATCACGATCTCGGCCGGGGCCGCGTCCAAACTCGCTTTCACCGGAACATTCCCTCAGAAGAGCCATAAGAGGAACGACTTCTTCGTGCCTCAGCCGGAAATCACGATCCAGGATGCCTTCGGCAACACAGCGAACGCCGCTGTAAGCGTCACGCTCTCTGCGAGTCCACCGTCCAACAGATCCGGCACGCTGTCGTGCGCGGCGACAACCAGGACTTCTCTCAACGGTGTTGCTACGTTCAGTGGCTGCCAGGTCAGTTACCAAGGCAATCAAGCGGGCCTGTACACGTTCACGGCGGAAGCTTCGGGGCTTGTGAGCGCCTCCGTCATCGTCACGATCGTCCAGTGATCAGGAGTCTTCCAGTGATCATGGATGACAACGACGGGGCCACGGTCGACGTGCTCATACGCCGAAAGGACGGGGACGACCAGGGGGGGTGGTCGGGTGAACGGCGAACCGTTACCGGCCGCGCACCCAGCCGGTCTCCTTCTCCCGAACCACCCCCTCCAGGTCGAGGGCGCCGAGGGACCCCTGCACCGTTGACATCGACAGTCCGGCCCGACGGGCGATGTCTGTCACGCTGCGCGCCGCCCGCGTGCTCAGAGCGTCGAACACGCGCACCTGCTCGCTCGTGCGGCCGCCGAACCCGGCCGTGTCTCCGTCGGCGGGCGGCAGGTCGAGGGCGAGGCTCAGCATCCGTTCGCCCACCAGTTCGGCCATCTCCGCGGCTGTGCTGACGCAAACGGCGTCATACTCGCGGATCAGCCGATGGCAGCCGGCCGACGTCGGCGAGGTCACCGGGCCCGGAACGGCCCCGAGCGGCCGGCCGAGAGCGGCGGCATGCCCGGCAGTGTTGAGCGAACCCGAGCGCCAGCCGGCCTCGAGCACGACCGTGGCCGCGCTGGCGGCGGCGATCAACCGGTTGCGTTGCAGGAACCTCCATTTGGTGGGCGCGGCCCCGCAGGGCAGTTCGGAAATGATCGCCCCCATCGTGGCGATGCGGCTCAGCAGGGCGTCGTGGCCGCTCGGATAGTAGCGGTCCACTCCCCCGGCGAGGAACGCGACGGTCAGCCCCGAGCTGGCCAGTGCCGCCCGGTGCGCCATGCCGTCAATGCCGTACGCCGCCCCGGAGACGATGAGGAAGCCGCGGTCGACGAGCCCGGCGGAGGCCTCCATCGTCACATGCTCGCCGTAGCCGGTGGCCGCGCGGGCACCCACCAGGGCGATCGAGTTGGACAGCGCGGTCAGAGCGGTCGGGATGCCCCGCCACCAGAGTGCGATCGGCGCGTGGACTGCCAGGTCGTCGACGCCTCTCGGCCAATGTGCATCAGTGGGCACCAGGAGCCCGGCGGACGCGCGCGCCGCCTGCTGCAGGGAACGGATCACCTCGGCCGAGGATAACCGCGGCCGCCAGCGTTGCAGGGCCTGCTCCAGTAGGGCCTGCAGGTCGTCGGTCAGTGGCAACCCCGTTGCGGCCAGCGCGCCCGCGAGCCGGGCCCCGGTCCACAGGTCGAGGACGGCACTGAGTGCCGGCCCGGCCCCCAGCCCCTGCACGAGCAGTCCGGCGGCGCCGTCGCCCGGCTCCGAGATACCGGTCCACGCGGCGCGCGCGAACACATCGGCGGCGGCCGCGGCATCCGTCGGGCCAGACCCGGCGGATGCCCGCACGCCCCCGGTCAGCGCAACCACCGTGGATTCCTCCAGCCCAAACAGCATCATGACGTCATTCCCTTCCGCAGGTACAAGGCCTGCCCTACCTGTTCAATGCCGGGCCGGGACACGCCCTCGAGGTCGGCGATGGACCAGGCCACCCGCAGTACACGGTCATATCCGCGCATGGTGATGCCTCCGCGTTCAAGCGCCCGGTCAAGGATGGCCGTGGCCGCTCTGCCCAGCCGGGCCTGGGGGCCGCGCAGCCAGGGGCCGGGCACATCGGAGTTCAGCGTCCACGGCGTGCCGGCGAGGCGCTGGGCCGCGGCGGCTCGGGCCTCGATCACCCGTCCGCGGGCGACGGCGCTCGCCAGTCGGGGCGTCTCGGTGGCCAGCCGCAGCTGGGCGGCAGTGATGCGCTGCACCCGCAGCTGAATGTCGATACGGTCCAGCAGCGGTCCCGAAATGCGCGCCAAGTACCGTCGTCGGGAGCTCGGCGGGCAGGTGCAGTCCAGGTCAGGGGCGCCGTACTGCCCGCAGGGGCACGGGTTGGCCGCCATCACCAGCTGGAAGCGGGCCGGGAAGTGGGAGACCGCGTTGGCGCGGTGAATGCTGATCACCCCGGATTCCAGCGGCTGCCGGAGCGCGTCAAGCACCGCCGAGGCGAATTCGGGAGCCTCATCGAGGAAGAGCACCCCGTGCGAGGCGCGCGCCGCCGCGCCAGGCCGGATCTGCCCGCTGCCGCCGCCGACCATGGCCGCCGCCGTCGCCGTGTGGTGCGGGGCCTCAAGCGGCGGGCGGGTGATCAGGGCGCGCCCGACGGCGCGGCCGCTGAGCGACCGCATGGAGCTGACCTCGAGGGAGGCCTCAGCGTCGAGGTCGGGCAGCAGTCCGGGCAGCCGGGCCGCCAGCATGGTCTTGCCGGCGCCGGGCGGCCCCACCATGAAGACGTGGTGACCGCCGGCCGCCGCGATCTGCAACGCCAGGATCGCATCGTCATTGCCGATGATGTCGACCAGGTCGGGTTCGGCCGTCTCCGCCGCGGCGTCGCCGGGGACGAGGATGGGGTCAACCGGGATCGGTTCGAGTTCGGCGCCATGCCAGATGGCGGCGTCCCGCAGGGAGGCGACACCGATCACCCGCACGCCCGGCACGAGGGACGCCTCATCGACGTTGCCGGCGGGCACCATCACCGTGCCGTGGCCAAGCCGGGAGGCCGCGATCACCGCCGGGAGCATGCCCGGCGTCGGCCGCAGCCGTCCGTCGAGGGCCAGCTCGCCGATGTGCACCACCCGGCCCACCGACGCGGCCGAGACCACCTGGTCGGCCCCGAGGCAGGCCAGCGCGATGGCCAGGTCGAAGCCCGACCCGTGCTTCGGCAACGACGCCGGGGAGAGGTTGATGGTGAGCTTGTTGCGGGTGAGCGGACAGCCCGAGTTCTTCGCCGCCGCCCGCACCCGCTCGGTGGCCTCCGACAGGGCCGCATCGGGCAGCCCGATCAGGATGATACCCGGCAGCTGCCCGGAGATGTCGGCCTCCACCTCGACCAGTGCCCCGGTCATCCCGGCCAGGGCCACCGCATGCGTGCGGGCGAGCCCCATCAGAACACGCCCATCAAGTGCTCGATCACGGGCTCGGTGCCGGGACGGATGATCACGGCGATGGCGTCGACACGGATGCGGGCGGGCCGGGCATCCGCCTGTTCGCACCACGCCGCCGCGAGGCGACGCAGCCGGGCGAGCTTGGCGACAGTGATGGCCTCGAACGGATGCCCGAAGCGGGTTCCCGAACGCGTCTTCACCTCGACGAAGACGACCTCTCCCCCGAGCTCGGCGACCAGGTCGATCTCACCCTGCCCACAGCGCCAGTTGCGCTCCACGACCCGGTAACCGGCGGCGGCGAGGAAGAGGGCGGCGCACTCCTCGCCCTGCCTGCCCAGTTCGTCTTTGCGTGCCACGAGCACCTCCGCCCCCAGCGTGCCGGGTAGGCGCTCCCGGCACTCGCGGGGTCGACAAGCTGTGCGGTCGGCGGCGCGGCCGCGTCTGGGGAGGACCACCCCCGGCCCGGCGGTCCGTCTGTGCTGACCAGCGTCCACGCGGTGCAATCAGCTCTGCCGTTCCGGGAGCGACACAACCAATCGATCAGGACTCGCTCAGCTACAGCCCCAGCGCGGCGAGCGCCGCGTCCATCTGCTCGGCGACGGCTGCGTAGCCGGCGTCATTGGGGTGCAGGCCGTCGTCGGCCATCCACTCGGGGTGCCCGTCGAGCCAGTAGGAGGCGCCGGAGATGTAGTCTGCGTCGGCGCCGAGCGCGGCCGCCTGAACCCAGCCGATGATCTGCTCCACGGAGTCCGGGCGCTCCTCGGTGTACCAGAACGGCTCCACGACGATGAGGCGCGCCTCTGGCAGGGCCGCCCGGATCATCTCGAAGTCGCGGGTGATCGCCGCCTCGATCTCGTCGGCGCGGGACGGCATCGAGAAGTTGTCGTTGAGCCCCATGGTGCTGATCACGATGTCCGGCCTGGCAGCGATGACCTGGTCGATCAGATCATCCCCCCGCCGCTGGTTCACGAAGCCGAGGCCGTTGCGGCTCGGGTTGACCTCGGTCCAGTCGCGCTCGGCCGAGACGATGGTCGACCAACGTTTGTCCGCGGCCGAGCCGCCGGTGCCGCGCGTGTAGGAGTCGCCGTAGAAGGCGACCACGGTCTCGCCGGGGCCGCGGGCCGCGGGGCCCGGGTCGGCCTTGCCCAGGCCGCGGCCCAGGACGCCGCTCTGGGCGAGCATTGCCAGGGCCACCGCCCCCGCGAGCAGCACGGCGGCGGCGATCCACACGGTGATCCAGAAGGCAGGGCGTCGTCGAGGGGTCATGACACTGATTCGGAGCCGGGCACCGGCAGGGTTGGCGGAACACGCCGGCCCGGCATGCTCAGCGCACCAACCGGGGCACCGAGGCGCCGGATGCCGCGTGTCCGGCGGCCGCGAACGCGGCATCCGTCTCGCGCAACACCCGCAGCACGTTGGCGCCGGCAAGGGCCGCGAGGTCGGCGGCCGGCCAGTCGCGCCGGGCCAACTCGGACAGCAGCGCGGGGTAACCGTCGACGCCTTCGAGGCCGGCAGGGAACTCGTCGGTGCCGTCGAAGTCGCCTCCGAGGCCGATGTGGGCCATCCCGGCGACGCGGCGGGCGTGTTCGACGTGATCGGCGACATCCGTCAGCGTCACGACCGGCGCCGGCCCGGCCCGGTCGCCCTCGAACCAGACCGAGTAGTCCTCGGACAGGAATTGGGGCACGAAGGTGAGCATGAGCACCCCGCCGTTGGCGGCCAGGCGGCGCAGCACGTCGTCGGGCACATTGCGGGGGTGGTCACTGAGGGCCCGGCAGGAGCTGTGACTGAAGATGACGGGCGAGTCGGACGCGTCCAACGCCGCGTGCGCCGTGGCCGGGGAGACGTGCGAGAGGTCGACCAGCATGCCCAGCCGGTTCAGTTCGTGCACGTAGTCGACGCCGCGGGGTGTGAGGCCACCGTGCTCGGGTTCATCGGTGCCCGAGTCGGCCCAGGTCGTGTTGTGCACGTGGGTGAGGGTGAGGTAGCGCACGCCCAGCCGGGCGAACATGCGCAGCGCGGCCGGGGAGTCGTTGAGGCTGTGTCCGCCCTCGGCGCCGAGCAGGGAGGCGATGCGCCCGATCGCTCGGGCGGCCTCCACGTCGGCGGCACTGCGCGCGATGCCGAAGTCGTCGGGGTAGCGCGCGGCGAGGCGGTAGACCCAGTCGATCTGCTCAAGCGTGCCCTGCACGGCGTCGGCGCCTGTGTGGTCGTCGCTGACGTAGACCGACCAGAACTGCGCTCCGACCTGCCCTGCCCGCAGCCTGGCGATGTCGGTGTCGGTGGACAGACCGCGCCCGAGACCCTCCACGGAGTAGTCGCGGCTCTGCCGGCACTCCCACGCCCAGTCGTTGTGGCCGTCGATCAGCGGGGCCAGGGCCAGCGCCTGCTCCACGACGACGGATGCCGCGACGCTGACAACGACGGATGCCGCGGCGGGCGCGGACGGAACCGGTGTGCTCATGCCCCCACGCTAGTGCCGGCCGGCACGGGCGGGGAGCGGAAGCCACCTACAGTTGAACCGGAACTGGTGAACCGGCCCAGTCGAGGCTCGGCATGCCCCCGATGGCCTGAATCAGACTTGGACCAGTTAGGACCCCCTCTCATGATGGGTGCACACCATGCCATGACCGGCGCCGCCGCCTGGATCGCCGTCACGGCGACCGCCGGGCACGGCCTCGGGCTCTTTCCTGTGACGCCCGTCGGCACGATCGCCGGCTCGCTGCTCTGCGCCGGGGCGGCCCTCCTCGCCGACGCCGACCACAACTCGGCCACCATCTCGCAATCCGTCCCGGTGCTCGGCCGGCTCGTCACCACGGGGATCTCCCGGGCCTCCGGCGGCCACCGGCACGGCCTGCACAGCCTGCTCGGCCTGTTCTCGGCGTGGCTGCTCGCCACCGTGATCGGTCTGGTGCTCTGGGAGCCCGTCTGGGCCACGGAACCGGTGCGCGCCGGCCCGGCCCTGATGAGCGCCGCGGCGATCGCGTTTGCGGCCAAGGTGCTCGGCCTCTCGAAGCAGTCGTGGGGGCTGGCCTGGGCGATCGGCTTCGCCGTGGCGGCTTTCATCGCCGTTTTCGCCCCGGAGCAGCACTCGTGGTTCGTGATCTGCTTCACACTGGGCTACGGCGTGCACCTTCTGGGCGACCTGCTCACCACCGGCGGGCTGCCCCTGTTTTGGCCGTGGATCCCGAAACCGCCCAGATGGTGGCGCCGGGTGCCGGTGCTCGAGAATCTGTGGTCATCGGGCGGCTACCTGTCCGTGCCGGTGCTGGGCAACGCCGGCTCCCTGCGGGAGTGGCTGCTGCTGATCCCGGTCACCGCCTATGCGGGCTACGGCGTGCTGTTCGCGCTGCTGGAGACCTGGGACGTCAACCTGGAGGCCACGCTGGTGGACATTGCCGGGGCGCTGCCGCTGTAGCGGGGCAGAAGACGCCGGGACATCCGTCGGTCGCCCCTGTTCACCTCGTAGGCTGGAGGCATGGGACTGCGCAATCGGCTGACGGATCTGCAGATGAAGACGATGAGCGTGCTGCACCGCGCGGTGCTGACGGCCTCCGGCGGGCGCCTGCTCGCCTCGTTCGGGTCGATGCCGGCGGTCGAGCTGCACACCATCGGCCGCTCCAGCGGCAAGCGTCGCACGACCATGCTCACCGCCCCCGTGCACGGGCACCAGCGCTTCGTGCTGATCGCCTCGAAGGGCGGCGACGACCGCCACCCGCAGTGGTATCTCAACCTGGTCGCGAGCCCCGACGTCGAGCTGACCGTGCGCGGCACCACCCTGAAGCTGCGGGCGCGGACCGCGTCCCCCGCGGAGAAAGCCGAGCTGTGGCCGCAGATCGTGGCGGCCTATCGGGGCTACGACGGCTACCAGCAGAAAACCGGCCGTGATATCCCGGTCGTGATCTGCGAGCCCCGGCCGCGCTGACCCGAACCCGGGCCAACGCCGCTCGGTGACTCAGACCAGGGTGACTCAGACCAGAGTGACTCAGACCAGGGTGACTCAGACCAGAGTGACTCAGACCAGGGCGACCGACTCGATCAACACCTTCGGGAACACCGGCGGATGCACGCCCGCCATCTCCTCGAGCACCCGGATGACCTGGCAGCTGTACCCGTATTCGTTGTCGTACCAGACGTACAGCACGACCTTCGTGTCGGTGCAGATGGTGGCCAGGCCGTCGACGATGCCGGCCCGGCGGGAGCCGAGGAAGTCGCTGGAGACCACCTCGGGCGAGTCGATGTAGTCGATCTGCTTGTGCAGCTCGGAGTGCAGCGACATGGTGCGCAGGTAGGTGTTGAGCTCGTCCTTGGTGGTGCCCTGCGTGAGGGTGAGGTTGAGGATCGCCATCGACACGTCGGGCGTGGGCACCCGGATGGCGTTGCCGGTGAGCTTGCCGGCCAGCTCGGGCAGCGCCTTGGCGACGGCCTTCGCGGCCCCTGTCTCGGTGATCACCATGTTCAGGGCGGCGCTGCGCCCGCGGCGGTCGCCCGAATGGAAGTTGTCGATCAGGTTCTGGTCGTTGGTGAACGAGTGCACCGTCTCCACATGGCCTTCCCGGATACCGAAGCGGTCGTTCACGGCCTTGAGCACGGGCGTGATCGCGTTGGTGGTGCAGGATGCCGCCGTGATGATGGCGTCGTCCGCGGTGATGGCGTCGTGGTTGATGCCGTGCACGATGTTCTTCAGCGCGCCCTTGCCCGGAGCCGTGAGCAGCACCCGGGCGACACCCGGGCAGGCCAGGTGCTGGCGGAGTCCGTCGGCGTCGCGCCAGCGTCCCGTGTTGTCGACCACGACAGCGTTCTGGATGCCGTATCGGGTGTAGTCGACGGTGGCCGGGTCGCTCGAGTAGATGACCTGGATCAGCGTGCCGTTGGCGAGGATCGTGTTGCCCACCGGGTCGACGGTGATGGTGCCCTCGAATGGTCCGTGCACCGAGTCGCGGCGCAGCAGGCTCGCCCGCTTGACGATGTCGTTATCCGACCCGCGGCGCACCACGATGGCCCGCAGGCGCAAACCCTGTCCCCCGCCGGCGTGGTCAATCAGGATGCGCGCGAGGAGACGTCCGATCCGGCCGAAGCCGTACAGCACGACATCCGTGCCCGCGGTGACGAAGTCACCCTGCCGGTCGACGACATCCGCCAGCTCGGCCCGGAGGAATTCCTCCCGGCCGCGCCCGGCACCCTCGAGTTTGTAGGCCATGGCCAGCCGGCCGAGGTCGATCGACGCGGTCCCGAGCCGGAGGGTGCTGAGGGTCTGCAGTAGCGGCAGGGTCTCCTCCAGGGGCAGTTCCACATCGTCGATGTGGCGCGCGAAGCGGTGCGCCTTGAGCAGTCCGATCACCGACTGGTTGACCAGTCCCCGGCCGTGCACGCTCGTGACGACGTGATTTTCCCGATACAGACGGCCGATCAAGGGGATCATCTCTTCAGCGAGTGCCTCCCGGTTGATCCACGAGGCCAGAGCGCGATCAGATTCCTGAAGCAAAAGACATACCCTTCGTTCTCGACCGCATCGTTGCGCCGAGTGTGCAGACCCCCCGGCCTGAGTCTTCGTTGTGCTACTCGTCGAGCGCGAGTTCCTTCGGCAGTTCGAACTCCTTGGACGCGAGTTCCTCGACGTTGACGTCTTTGAAGGTCAGCACCCGCACCGACTTCACGAACCGGTCGGAACGGTAGACGTCCCAGACCCAGACATCTTTCATGGTCAATTCGAAGTAGAAGTCGTGCTCCGTGTCACGGCGCACCAGTTCGACCTCGTTCGCGAGATAGAAGCGTCGTTCGGTCTCGACGACGTACTGAAACTGCCCCACAACGTCTCGGTACTCGCGGTACAGGGCCAGCTCGACCTCGCGGTCGTAGTCCTCGAATTCATCTTCTTCCATGGTTCCTCAATCCTACGCTGTGATCTTCAGCCAGGATTTGCGATGCAGCAGGGTGGGTCCGAGCAGGGCGATCGCCGCCATGTGGGCGGGGCTGCCGTAGCCCTTGTTGCCGGCCCACTCGTAGCCGGGCGTCACGGCATCCGCCTCGATCATCAGAGCGTCGCGGTGCACCTTCGCGATCACGGATGCCGCGGCCACCGACGCGCAGTCCTGGTCGGCCCGCACGCGGGTCACCACGTTGAGCGGAGTGCTCAG
This sequence comes from Cryobacterium sp. TMT1-19, assembly GCF_004403055.1. Classification (NCBI taxonomy): domain Bacteria; kingdom Bacillati; phylum Actinomycetota; class Actinomycetes; order Micrococcales; family Microbacteriaceae; genus Cryobacterium; species Cryobacterium sp. TMT1-19. Next base: position 13,410 of record NZ_SOHB01000061.1, on the reverse strand, counting down.
TGCCCTGTTCAGCCAGTCGTCGTTGCCGTCCAGGAGCACCACGGCGCCGGTGATGTCGACCCCGGCCGCGAACAGATGCGCGAGGGCCCGCTTGCCGGCCAGGCCGAGCGCGGCGATGATGCCCAGTTGGTCGACCTCCAGCGGCGTCGCGAGGCCGACCGCTGAGTGCAGTGCCCAGGCGACAGCCAGCGGCGCGAGGAGCCCGCGCCGGGGTTCACTGAGCATCTTGGAGTCGCGCAAACCGGCCGGGAAGGCCGAAGCTGAGGCGTTGACGACGGCCACACCTACCCCCACCGGACCGGCAAGGGCGCCGCGGCCGACCTCGTCGACACCGATCACGCAGGTCGCCCCGGCGGCCAGCAACGCCCGTTCGACGTCGAGGGTCGGATCCACGACCATTCCCTACCTCGTCTCCGTGGGGACGCCCTGGAAGACCTCCGGGAAGTCGTCGAGCCAGGACCAGCGCGCGGTCGGCCAGCTGATCACGAGGGCGCGCCCGACGACGTTGTCGATGGGCACGAACCCCTTGCCGGGGGTCTCGGTGTTGTAGCGGGAGTCCTTGGAGTTGTAGCGGTTGTCACCCATCACCCAGAGCGAGCCGTCCGGCACGACGATGTCGAAGTCGTCCTGCGAAACGCTCGTCTCCCCGGTCGGCAGAGACACATAGGGTTCGGACAGAGGCACGTCGTTGACGCTCATCTGGCCGAGCGGGTTGCAGCAGGTGACGTGGTCGCCCGGCAGCCCGATGACGCGTTTGATCAGGTGGTCGTTGCTGTCCGGCGCCGACAGCCCCACCGCGGCCATGACCCAGTCCACGGCGGCGATGACGGCGTTCTGCTCGAGGGGCGCCTGCGGCAGCAGCCAGCCGCCCGGATCCCGGAACACGACGACGTCGCCGCGTTCGACCGGGATCAGTTTCGGTTCGAGCTGGTTCACGATGATCCGGTCGTTGATCAGGAGGGTGGTCTCCATCGACCCGGAGGGAATGTAGAACGAGCGCACCAGGAACGTCTTGATCAGGAACGAGATGAGCAGCGCCACCACGAAGATGACCAGCAGGTCACGTATAAAGAGTGCAACGCCGCGCTTCTTGCGCTTTGTTTCTGTTCCCTGGCGATTGGATCGCGTGGGCAGAGAATTATCTGTCATTAAACCGCCTGAGCTCCTGACCCAGTGTACGGGTGAGGAGCTCAGGGGGAATCCAGCGCAAGCTGGAAGTCGACTGCGACGGGTGTTAGTCGCGCTTCTCCTTGATCTTGGCCTTCTTGCCGCGCAGGTTGCGCAGGTAGTACAGCTTCGCGCGACGCACGTCACCACGGGTGACGACCTCGATGCGGTCGATCACCGGGGAGTGCACCGGGAAGGTACGCTCGACGCCGACCTGGAAGCTGACCTTGCGTACGCAGAACGTTTCGCGCACGCCTTCGCCGGAGCGTCCGATGACGACTCCCTGGAAGACCTGCACACGAGAGCGAGCGCCCTCAACGATGTTGACGTGGACCTTGACGGTGTCGCCGGCGCGGAACGCCGGAATGTCCTTGCGGAGGGATGGGGCATCCACCTGGTCGAGAATATGCATACTGTTCGCTCTCTGTATCCGCCACAGGACGACTACGGCTTATGCGATCCGACACGCGAGGCGAGCGAATCAGCAAATGAATGAGTTTGTTTCGTGCCGATACGTTGCAGCTCCCCTGTGGCAGAGGCTTGCCACGGCACAAACGATGATTATGTCACGAAACGCACCATGCCCGCAAAAGCTGGGTGAAGGTCAGGCCTCCGGCGCCTGACCGTGCTTCTTCCCGGATTCCTTCTTCTCGAACGACTCCCCGGGCGGGCGGAGTGGATGCTCGCGCACGATGATGACGGAGGGATCCGGCGTGGGGTTGAAACCGTCGGTCGGCGGCAGCGTGGGCGGCACGGTCGGCAGGAACGCGGGGCCCCTCGCCGTCTCCTCGACCAGGAGCATCATGGCCCGCATGCTGCGGCGGGCGGCGGCGATCAGCTCCCAGATGGCGAACCAGAACGCGCCGATTCCGACCACGATCACCAGCGCGGCGAGGCCCGGCGCGACGCCGTAGGTAAAGCCCATGCCCACGATCAGGGCGTGCCAGAGCGTGAGGATGCCCACGTCGGCCCACGACACCATGCGGGTGCTGCGCACCTCGGTGCGGGCGAAGAAGATCAGGCTCACGGCGAGCAGGCCCACACCGACCACGAGGCCGCTGAAGAAGCTGCCGACCACGTCCCAGCCGCCGCTGCCGTAAACGGAGGCGCCGACCAGGAGCCACGCCGGAAGCACGAGGACGGCAATGAACTGCCAGTAGTAGAAGAACCTGCGTACGAACACGGAATCAGACTACCCGGGCGACCTGCTCCGGCGAGCTCAGTTCGCTGGCGGCAGAAGGTCCGGGCGCACCCGGGCCGTGCGCAAGAATTGCTGCTCCCGCCGCCACGCCGCGACGGCGCCGTGGTTGCCACTGAGCAACACCGACGGAACGTCGAGGCCGCGCCAGGCCGCGGGCTTCGTGTAGCTCGGATATTCGAGGAGGCCGTCCTCGTGGGATTCCTCGACAAGGCTTTCCGGGTTGCCGACGACCCCCGGGATCAGACGACCGACGGCCTCGATTATGGCCATCACGGCCACCTCTCCCCCGTTGAGCACGTAGTCGCCGAGACTGACCAAGCGCACCCGCCCGTCCTGCTCGAAGTGGTCGAAGACCCGCTGGTCGATGCCCTCGTAGCGTCCGCAGCCGAAGATGAGGTTTGATTCCTCGGCCAACTCCCGGGCCATGGCCTGCGTGAACAAATCCCCAGCCGGGGACGGGAAGATCAGGAGCGGACTGGCATCCGTCGCCGTCGTTTCGGGCATGACGGACGCATCCGACGGCTCGGCACCCAGGTGCACGTCGGTGAGGATCGCGTCGATCGCGTCACCCCATGGCTCCGGCTTCATCACCATGCCGGCGCCGCCGCCGTAGGGCGTGTCGTCGACGGAGTGGTGCCGGTCGTGGGTGTGGTCGCGCAGGTTGTGCACCCGAAGGTCGATCAGCCCCGATTGCCGGGCCTTGCCGACCAGGGAGACGTCGAGGACGGAGAAGAACTCCGGAAAGATCGTGATGATGTCGATACGCACGGGAGAAGTCTACGAGCGAACGAGCGTGGGTTCGGCAGGCTCGGTCGCCTCGGCGGCCACCTCCGCGTCGACGTCGACTGCTTCACCGGATGCCGGGGCGCGGTTCACATGGGTACGGTGCGAGAAGTAGATTGGCAGCGCGGTGAAGAGGATGGCGCCCAGGACGTTGCCGAGGAGCACCGGGGCCTGGTTCCATACCCACCACTGCCCGACCGTGACGTCGGCGCCGAGCATGATGCCGGCCGGGATCGCGAACATGTTGACGATCGCGTGCTCGAGGCCGAGGCTGAAGAAGGTCGTCACCGGCAGCCACATCGCGAGGATCTTGCCCCCCGTGGACTTGGACGTATAGAACATGATGGTGCCGATGGCGACCATCCAGTTGCAGAGCATGGCCTTGATGATCACGACAAGGATGCCGCCGGCACCGACCGCCTCGTAGGGCAGCACCTTGTGCTCGGCGAGGTCGATGATGGCCTGGACCATCGGGTCGGACATGTCCGTGCCCAGATAAGTGATCGACGTCGTGTAGAGGAAGGCGTACAGTCCGGCCCCGAAGAGGTGGGCGAGAATGACCACGAAGAAGTTCCTGAGTCCCCGGGTGACCGTCGTGCGCCTTTCCATGATCGCAAGCGGGACAAGGGCGAAGCTACCGGTGACCAGCTCGAGACCCAATAGCAGGATCATCGCGAAGCCGACCGGGAAGAGCACGGCCCCGACGATCGGCAGCCCGGTCTGGGCCGTGGCGGTTAAGGCGACGGTCGTGGCCGCTCCGAGAATCGCCCCGGCAAGCGCACCCCGCATCACCATTTGCCCCAGGGTCAGTTGCGTTTTAAGCATGCCGGAGTGAGTGATGTCATCGACGAGTTGGCTCGGTTTAACGTACGACATGCGCCGGTGCTCCAATAAGAGGTCTGCCGCGTCGTGACGAGGTGGGGAGCCGGTCGGGCGCGGCGCGCCTCTCCCCGAGGAGGTGTTTCAGCTCCGGCCGGGGGCTCCGTCAACCTCGGCCTGGGGTTCTGATTCAGTTTCGGGGGCAGCCGTGGCTGCGGTGTTGTCACTATTGTCGACGTTGTCATCGTCGTCGTCCGGTTCCTCCGGGAGCTCTTCGAGCAAGCCGGGAGGCGGGGTGATGGTGACGATGCCGGTCGCGATGTCGACGGAGGGCACGATGGCCTTCACGAATGGGATCATGACCTCGGCGGCGGGGGTCTTCACGATCAACAGGTCCTGCGCGGGAAGGTGCTCCAGCCGCGCGATGGTTCCGATCTGGACGCCGTCGCGCACGACGGAGAGGCCGATCAACTGGTGGTCGTACCAGGCGTCTTCTTCGCCGGACTGTTCCGCGTCGTCTTGGTCGATCCAGAGGATCGCCTTGGCGAGGGCTTCGGCCGCTTCACGGTCGGGGACATCCTTGAAGAAGCCCACCGCGTGCTGGTTGTACCAGCGGAGCTCGACGAGCTCGATTTTCTTGCCGTGCCAGGGTGAACCCGTGGGCACCTGCAGGGTGAACACGGCGCCCGGGACGAAACGACGTCCCGGGTCATCCGTGAACAATTCCAGCTTGATCGCTCCCTTGAGACCGTGCGCCTTGGTCAGGCGCCCCACCCTCAACTGGCTGCGCGGAGTCGTACTGTCGTTCACCGAACTCATATCCAACTACTCATTTACCAGTTCAGAAATCGGTGTCGACGACGTCAACGCGCACGCGCCGGCCGTCGGCCAGCGCGGCCACGAGGGTGCGCAGTGCCTTGGCGGTGCGCCCGGAACGCCCGATCACGCGGCCAAGGTCTTCGGGGCTCACACGAACCTCGAGAACCTCGCCCCGTGGGGACGTCTGGGTCACAACATGCACATCGTCCGGGTGATCGACGATCCCCTTGACGAGGTGCTCAAGCGCGGGAGCGAGCAAAATTACGCCTTGTCCTCTTCGGTTGCCTCCGCGGCAGCCTCGGTCTCCTTGGGTGCCTCTTCCTTGGCCACAGGCTTGACGGCCTTCGGCTTCAGAACCGGCTTCTTCTTCTCGTCGGCGACGAACGGAGCCTTCGGCTCCTTGAACTTCACGGTACTGACGGCGTTCTTGTCACCCTTGAAGATGCCCCAGTCGCCGGTCAGCTTGAGGAGAGCCTCAACCTGCTCTGTCGGCTGTGCTCCAACGCCCAGCCAGTACAGGGCACGCTCGGACTTGACCTCGATGATGGAGGGCTCCTGCGTGGGGTGGTAGATGCCGATCTCTTCGATGACACGACCATCGCGCTTGGTGCGCGCGTCGGCAACGACGATGCGGTAGTACGGTGCACGGATCTTGCCCATGCGCTTCAAACGAATTTTGACAGCCACAATTCTCCTGTGTATTTGATTTTTGGCGAACTGGGGGCCGTGAGCGTGGGGGCACACTCGGCACAAGCTCAATAAGGTTTTTCCTGCGCCTGAGTAGAGGGTCGGACGCAAGAGAACTCGACTGATCATTCTGTCAGACATCGACGACTTTCTGATAATCGACCGGCTGGGCGGCGCGGTCATCACCGGACCCGCGGCCGGCTGAAGCGCCGCTTCGCCAATCGGTGTCAGGATTGTCACACAACCACGCCCGAAGGGGTGAACCAGGATCGGAAGGACCGCGCATGGGGATCGAATTTGCCCGGTCGAAACGGTCAACCATTGGCATCGAGTGGGAACTCGCCCTCGTCGACCGCGAGTCGGGTGACCTGGTCTGCCTGGCCGAAGAGGTGCTGACGGCTCTGGCTGCGCCCGACGGCACGCCGCATCCGCACATCACCGGGGAATTGCTCCTGAACACGGTCGAACTCGTGTCGGGGGTGCACCATACAGTTGCGGGCGCCGTCACGGATGTCGCCGTCCAGGTTGACGAGGTGCGCGCCATCACGGATCCGCGGGGCGTCGAACTCATCTCTAGCGGATCGCATCCGTTCAGCCAGTGGTTCGACCAGAAGGTCACGGACAAGGCCCGCTACCACCGGTTGATCGACCGCACCCAGTGGTGGGGCCGCAACATGATGATCTGGGGCATCCACGTGCATGTGGGGATCGAGGACAAGGCCAAGGTCATCCCGATTTTGAACGGCCTGCTCGGCTACCTGCCGCACCTGCAGGCCCTGTCGGCGTCGAGCCCGTTCTGGGCCGGCGTGAACACCGGCTACGCCTCCAACCGCGCCCTCATGTTCCAGCAGTTGCCCACCGCCGGCCTGCCGTGGATCCTGCAGGACTGGGAGGCCTGGGAGCGCTACGTGGCCGATATGACCGCCACCGGGGTGATCGAGGACGCGACCGAGGTGCGCTGGGACATCCGTCCGTCGCCGCGATGGGGAACCATCGAGGTGCGCGCCTGCGACGGCGTGTCCACGACGGAGGAACTCGGCGCCATCGCCGCGTTCATCCAGTGCCTGGTCGACTGGATGTCTAAGCGTCTCGACGCCGGCGAGACGGTCGGGTCGATGCAGCCGTGGTTCGTTCGCGAGAACAAATGGCGGGCCGCTCGCTACGGCCTGGACGCCGAGATCATCACGGATGCCGCGGGCGCCGAAAGCCTGGTGACCGACGATGTGCGCCGGCTGATCGGCATCCTCTCCCCCGTCGCCGAGCGTCTGGGCTGCCTGGACGAGCTGCAGAGCCTGAACCGGATCATCACCGCGGGTGCGAGCTACCAGCGGCAGCTGCGCGTCGCCGAGGCGCACGGCGGCAGCCTGCCGGCCGTCGTGAAGTCGCTGACCCGCGAACTCCGCACGGGCCTCCCCGCATAGCTGAGTGAGCCCTCATGGCCGTGGACGATGCGGGATCGCGGCTTGGGGGTTCCGAGCCGGGTGTTCGTGATGTCGACGCAGGCAGGCAGTGGACCGTGACGCGGGATGTGAGTGCGTTCCGGTTATCGTGTCTCTCGGGTCCGCGGCCCTGCAGCAACTCCGTCCCCAACGAATTCGACGGAGATTTTGGCGGAATCGGCCCGTCACACACCGAAAAACCCGTTTCACACCAAAATCTCCGTCGAATTGGTTCACCACCGAAGCCGGCGTTCCGCCTGTAATGATCAGCGTCCACGTGGTGCGGGCAGGACTGACCATCCGGGAGCCATACCACCACTCGATTAGGACTCACGCATCTCGGGTGCAGCCCGTCTCGAGCGCGTTTTTTGTGTCGCGCCAGGCGAGCCAGTCAGTGAGCGAGGCCAGGTCGTAGTGCGGGCCGGACAGCCCAAGGGTGAAGAGGCGGGCGCCTAGGTCATAGAGCTCGTCGGCCTCGGTTACGGTACGGGCCCGCAGCTCGGTGGAGATCTCGATCTCGGAGAGATCCCGGCCCACCGTGTCACACCACTTCGAGAGCACGCCGAGCTTGTGCTCGAGCACCGCGGGAGTGGAAAACGAATGCCAGATGTCCGCATGTCTCGCCACGATCCGGAGGGTCTTCTTCTCGCCCCCGCCGCCGATCAGCACCGGGATGTCGCGCAGGGGCGGCGGGTTCAGCTTCGCCCAGCGCGCCTCGATCCGCGGGAGGTCGGCTTCGAGGGCGTCCAGGCGGGTGCCCGCGGTGCCGAACTCGAAGCCATACTCGTCGTAGTCGCGCTCGAACCAGCCGGAGCCGGTGCCGAAGATGAACCGGCCGCCGCTGATGTGGTCGATGGTGCGCGCCATGTCGGCCTGCAGGTCGGGGTTGCGGTAGCCATTGCAGTTGACCAGCGCGCCCAGCTCGATGGTGGAGGTCTGCTCCGCCCAGGCCGCGAGGAGCGTCCAAGACTCGAAGTGGAGGCCGTTCTCTTCGCCGGAGAGCGGAAAGAAGTGGTCCCAGTCGAACGCGATGTCCGTGCCCAGGGCCTCGACCTCCGCCACGGTCACCCGGATCTTCGGATAGAGGGCGTGCTGCGGGGCGATTTGCACACCGATACGCACCCGGTCGGCCGTGGAGGAAGGCGTGGAGGAGGGCGTGGAGGAGGTCATGCGCTCATCCTAAACCGGCGGCCGGGGGCATCCGCAGCGCAGTCAGCGGCTCAGCGTTTGCGGCGCAGTGTCACCGACCGAGCATCTTCTGCAGGGCGGCCATCTCGTCTTCGGTGGGACCGCCCGCCTTCCTGGCGCCGCCGAGGCCGAAGCCCGTGCCGCCGCCCGCACCGGGGCCCGCGCCAGCGGGCTTCTCACCGGACGCGATCGCCAGATTCTCCGCCGCGCGCTTGGCCGGGTTGCCCGACTTCGAGCCCTTCTTCTTGGGCTGCGGCTTGCCACGGCCGCCGCCGCCCATGCCGCCGGGGACCGGGCCCATGCCGGGGATGTTGGGCATGCCGCCCTTGGCGACCGTCTTCATCATCTTGGCGGCCTGCTCGAATCGCGACACGAGCTGGTTGACCTCGGTCACGGTCGATCCGGCGCCGCGGGCGATGCGCAGCCGACGGGATCCGTTCAACAGCTTCGGGGTGGTGCGCTCGGCCTTGGTCATCGACTGGATGATGGCCTCGGTGCGCACGATCTCGCGCTCGTCGAAGTTCTCGAGCTGCTGCTTCATGGCGCCGGCGCCGGGGAGCATGCTCATCATCTTCTTGATCGAACCCATGTTGCGCAGCTGCTGCATCTGCCCGAGGAAGTCGTCGAGGGTGAAACTGTCGGTGGAGAACTTCTCCGCCATCTTGCGTGCTTCGTCTTCGTCGAAGGCACCCTGCGCCTGCTCGATCAGGGTGAGGATGTCACCGAGGTCGAGGATGCGGCTGGCCATGCGGTCGGGGTGGAACGGCTCGAAGTCGTCGAGGCTCTCACCGGTCGACGCGAACATGATCGGACGGCCGGTGATCGAGGCCACGGACAGGGCCGCACCGCCGCGCGCGTCGCCGTCGAGCTTGGAGAGCACCACGCCGGTGAAGTCGACGCCGTCCTGGAACGCCTTGGCGGTGGCCACCGCGTCCTGGCCGATCATGGCGTCGATCACGAAGAGCACTTCGTCGGGGTCGATGGCCGTGCGGATGTCCGCGGCCTGCTTCATCATCTCCGCGTCGACGCCGAGGCGTCCGGCGGTGTCGACGATGACCACGTCGTGCATCTTCTGCTGCGCGTACTTGACGCCGTCGCGGGCAACCTTGACCGGGTTGCCGACGCCGTTGCCGGGCTCGGGCGCGTAGACGGGCACGCCCGCCTGGGCGCCGACGACCTCGAGCTGGGTGACCGCGTTCGGGCGCTGCAGGTCGGCCGCGACCAGGATCGGGGTGTGGCCGTCTTTCGCGAGCCACTTCGCGAGCTTGCCGGCGAGGGTGGTCTTACCGGCACCCTGGAGGCCGGCGAGCATGATGATGGTCGGCGGCTTCTTGGCGAATTCGAGTCGGCGCTGCTGACCGCCGAGGATCTCGACGAGCTCCTCGTTGACGATCTTGACGACCTGCTGGGCCGGGTTCAGCGCCTTGCTGACCTCGTCGCCGAGGGCACGCTCGCGCACCTTGCCGGTGAAGTCCTTGACCACCTCGAGGGCGACGTCGGCGTCGAGCAGTGCGCGCCGGATCTCGCGAACGGTGCCGTCGACATCCGCCGCGCTGAGCTTGCCCTTGGTGCGGAGATTCTTGAACGTCTCGGCTAGGCGATCTGAGAGGTTTCCAAAAGTAGCCATGATGCGTTTAGTTTAACCGGTCGCGGAGCCTACGTTTGTTCGGGTGCGCAAACCGCATCCGAAGCCAGGAGTCACCATGTCCGTCGTCGTCGTCGCCGTACTCACCCCGAAGCCCGGTCGCAGCCAGGAGATCCTGGACGCGTTCGCCGTGGTCTCCCCCACGGTGCACGCCGAGACCGGCTGCGAACTGAATGCCGCGCACACCGACGGTGACCTGGTGGTCATGGTCGAGCGCTGGGCCAGCGTCGCCGACCTCGCGGTGCACGCGACCGGCGCGGGAATCACCGAACTTGGTGCGCTCACCGATGAGGCACTGGCCGTCTCCACGGACGTCAAGGTGCTGCAGAACGTGCCGTTCGGCGACCCGGCCAAGGGCACCATCCAGTAGGGAGCACCGACGTCCGACCGGACTGCTGCGCTACTGCTCGACGGCGATCAGCACGGGGTCGCCGTGCACGTCGATCGTGACCACGAGCAGGGCGTCGGTGTCATCGGGGCTGATCGAGTACTCGAGCACCGCGAAGTGCTCCTCGCTACGGAAGTGGTGCGGGTGGAAACCGATCCGCTGCAGCTGGATGGAGCGCAGAAAATCGATTTGTTTGTCGCCCGAATCCCAGATCAGGGCGTCGTCGAGAACCTCGGGATCCATTTCGTCGAGTTCGGTCGTGATGTAGGCGCCCGTCACCGAGCCCTCCTTGCTGAGGTCGGCCACGAGCGATTCGCGGGCCTGCGAATCGAGTCCCTCGATGTCGTTGACCATGGCCGCCGCAATGTCGAGCGCTTCGGCCGAGACGGACTCCTCGTCGGGGAAGCTGAGGTCGATCTGCACGTCCTGGTCGCCCAGTTCGGCCGAATCCGACCAGCAGACCTCGCCAGCATCGTCACTGCCGAGAATTCCGAAGAAATCGTGTTCGATGGTCATGACTGTCCTATCCGACGAGTTTTTGTGCGAAAACGTGCGGCGTGAAACCGGTGAGGTCGTTGATGCCCTCGCCCTGGCCCACGAGCTTGATGGGGATGCCGGTCTTCTCCTGCACGGCGAGCACAAAGCCGCCCTTGGCGGATCCGTCCAGTTTGGTGAGCACGAGCCCGGTCACGCCGGCGTGCTGGATGAAGGCCTCGGCCTGGGCCAGGCCGTTCTGGCCGGTCGTCGCGTCGAGCACGAGGAGCACCTCGGCGATCGGGGTCTGCTTCTCGATCACCTTGCGGATCTTGGTGAGTTCGTCCATCAGGCCGCCCTTGGTCTGCAGCCGCCCGGCGGTGTCGATGATCACGATCTCCGTGCCGTCTTTCATGGCCCGCTCGACGGTCTGGAAGGCGACGGATGCCGGGTCCTGGCCGTGGGCCTGCGGCCGCACGATGTCGGCGCCCGCCCGTTCGGCCCAGGTTGCCAGCTGTTCCACGGCGGCCGCACGGAACGTGTCTGCCGCCCCGATCAGCACGCTGCGGTTGTAGGTGCGCAGGAACTTCGCGAATTTGCCGATCGTGGTGGTCTTGCCGACGCCGTTGACGCCGACGACGAGCACGACGGCAGGCCGCGCGCTGAGGTTGAGGGTGGAGTCGAGCTTGGAGAGCCGTTCCTCGAGGCCTTCGCGCAGCATCCGTTGCAGGTCGGTCGGGTCGGTCGTGTTGTACCTGGCGACCTTGGCCCGCAGGTCGGCCACGACCGCCTCCGTGATGCTGGGACCGAAGTCGGCCTGGATGAGCGCGTCTTCGAGGTCTTCCCAGGTTTCGGCGTCGATGAGCTTCTTCGCGAACATGCCGCGCAGTGCGCCGGAGAGAGACCAGGGGGTGCGTTCTGCCATACCTACAGCCTATGGCTCGCGCGGTATCTGCGCCGCTGCGCCCCAGGTGTGCCTCGCGCGAAGCGGCGCAGCCGGCGCGTACCGAGCGGAGGACCTCCGAACCGATGGTGCGGACCGGGAGCGGCACCGCCCCGATAACGCTCGTTCGTGCGATTCGTGCCGTCACACGAGCGACCCGACCCGGCAGAATGATGGGGTGACGGCCCAGACCTCACCCTCTTGTGTCGGCATCGTCCACGTCACGGCACGTCCTTCCGAGCAGGAATGTGCAAGCCCCCCGACAGCCGCCCGGACCCGGTCTAGGGTGTCGGCATGGCAGTCAGCACAGGGCCCGAGAGTGTGCGCACCGGGATCAACCGGTGCATCGCGGCGTGCGACGCGCTCGTGACGGTAAGCGAGGACTGCGCGGACGCCTGCCTCCGCATCAAGGGCAACGGCGACATCACCCGCTGCTTCTTCGCCGACCTGGACTGTATCGAGGTGTGCTCGTCGACGAGCCAGCTGCTGTTCTGGCATGCGCGCAAGGACGGGCTGATGACCATCGCGCTGCTGGAAACCTGCCGCGAGGCCGCCCGGGCATCGATCGCGGCCTGCGAGAACATGGCCCGGCTGCATCCGGGCTGGCACACCTGCAGCATGGCCTGCCGCCGGGTCGACGAGGCCTGCGCGCGACTCCTGGCCGTACTGCGCTAACGTTCTTCACTCGACAGCGGCGATCAGCGGCGACGTGTCAGGATGCCTGCTCGTCATCCTTCGCGATGCGCTGCCCGACCACGGCCGAGACCCCATCGAGGCGCATCGAGACGCCGTAAAGGGCATCCGCGATCTCCATCGTGCGTTTCTGGTGGGTGATCACGATGAGCTGACTGGTGGCGCGCAGGTCCTCGAAGATAGTCAGCAGCCGGCCGAGGTTGGCGTCGTCGAGGGCAGCCTCGACCTCGTCCATGATGTAGAACGGACTCGGGCGGGCCTTGAAGATGGCGATCAGCAGGGCCACGGCAGCGAGCGAGCGCTCCCCGCCCGACAGCAGCGAGAGCCGCTCGATCTTCTTGCCGGCGGGCTTGACCGAGACCTCGATGCCGGTCGTGAGCAGGCTGTCGGGATCGGTGAGACGGATGCTGCCGCTCCCGCCCGGGAACAGCACCGGGAACACCTCGGCGAACGCCGCCTGGGTGTCGTCGAAGGCGCTGCCGAAGATGGCACCCATCTTCTCGTCGATCTCCTCGATGATGGTGAGCAGGTCGCGGCGCGTGTTGGTGAGGTCGGTGAGCTGCTCAGTGAGGAAGCGGTGCCGCTGCTCGAGCGCGGCAAACTCCTCGAGGGCCAGCGGGTTCACTCGGCCGAGCTGGGCGTAGCGGCGCTCGGCGACGGTCAGGCGGCGCTGTTGGTCGTCCCGGTCGAAGCGGACGGGTTCGGCGGTCGGGTCTGAGCTGTTCTGGACGGCGCCCGGGATCGGCTGGTCGGGCCCGTACTCGGCCACGAGCACGTCTTCGGTCAGACCGAGGTCGCTGACGGCGCGCTCGAGCAGCCCGGACAGGTGCAGCTTCTTCTCGTAGATGGCCAGTTCCAGGCCGTGCACGGTCTCGGTGACGGCCTGCAACCGGGCGCGCAGGGCGCTGTCCTCCCGGCGCAGCGCCGCGATTTCCTCGTTCTGGCTGCTGCGCTCCGCCTCGGCGGTGGCCAGGCGCAGCCTGGCCTCGCTGGCGGAGGCGTCGACCGAGGCAAGCACCAGCGGGAGCGCCTCGGCCACCCGGCTGGCGGCATCCACCTGACGGCGACGGATGACCGCACGCCGGGCTGCCTCCTCGGCCGCCGCCCGCGCGGCAGTCTGCTGTTTCGCGAGCGCGTCGGCCCGCGCCTGCCCGGCGCGCACGC
>NZ_SOHB01000048.1:0-47483 GCF_004403055.1 Cryobacterium sp. TMT1-19 | reverse complement strand
GGCCTGCGCGCCGGGGCGGTCATCGTCGACCACGCCCTGCAGGCCGGCTCGGCCGGCGTCGCGGCGGCCGCGGCCGGGCAGGCGCGGGAACTCGGCCTCGACCCGGTTCTCGTTCTTCGGGTCACGGTCGACCACGGCACGGATGCCGGCGGTCCGGAGGCCTCCGCCCGCACCGCTCGGTACGCGGCCTTCGACCAGGCGCGGCGGGAGACCGGCGCGAGCCACATCCTCCTCGGGCACACACTCGACGATCAGGCCGAGACCGTGCTACTCGGCCTTGCCCGGGGATCGGGCCCCACAAGCCTGCAGGGAATGAAGCCGGTCGGCGGGCCGATTCTGCGGCCGCTGCTGGGCATCCGTCGCGCCCGGACCCGGCAATTCTGCGTGGATGCCGGCCTGCACCCCTGGCAGGACCCGCACAACGACGACCCCCGCTTCCAGCGGGTGCGGGTACGCCAGACCGTGCTGCCCGTACTCGAGCGGGAGCTGGGGCCCGGCGTGGCCGAAGCACTCGTGCGCACGGCCGGGCAGCTGCGCGAGGACTCGAGCGCGCTCGACGACCTGGCCCGTGGTCTTAGCGAGCAGCTGAGTGAACCGCTCAGCGACTCTGCCGACGGCGCCGGAATCCGGCTGGACGCGAGCCGGCTCGAGACGAATCCGCCCGCGGTGCGCCAGCGGATCATCCGATTCTCGGTCGAACGGGAGTTCGGGGTGTCCCTGGAACGCGTGCACACGCTGGCCGTGCTGCGCCTGGTCACCGACTGGCACGGGCAGAAGCCGCTTGACCTGCCAGGCGTTAGGGTTATACGGCAGGACGGCTGGCTGATATTCACCGCGCCTGGACACGCCCCGAGCAAAGGACCCTCCCGCTCCCATGGAACCCCGCGACATTGAAGGCGACCTCACCGAGATTCTGATCGAGGAGGAGCAGATCCGCACCCGGCTCGCAGAGCTGTGCCGCCTGATCGAGGCGGACTATGCCGGCAAGGACCTGTTGCTGGTCGGCGTGCTCAAAGGAGCGGTCATGGTCATGGCCGATCTGGCGCGCGAACTCGTGCACCCGATCACGATGGACTGGATGGCGGTCAGCTCCTACGGGTCCGGCACGCAGTCCAGCGGCGTCGTGCGCATCCTGAAGGACCTCGACACCGACCTGCACGGCCGCAACGTGCTCATCGTCGAGGACATCATCGACTCCGGTCTGACGCTCTCGTGGCTGCTGTCCAACCTGAAGTCTCGCGGACCGGAATCCGTTGAAATCTGCGCCCTGCTGCGCAAGCCGGATGCCGCTCGCGTCGACATCGACGTGAAATACCTCGGTTTCGACATCCCGAACCAGTTTGTCGTGGGCTACGGTCTCGACTTCGACGAACGCTACCGCAATCTGCGCTCGGTGGGTGTTCTCGCCCCGCACATCTACAGCTGAGCCTGGTAGCGCTTTGGGCGAACACACGGTCTTCGTCCAGCGCGGTCACGGTAGCCTGACACCACGATGAACGTCAAGAAGCTACTGCGCGGGCCGCTCCTCTACATTCTCCTGGCGATTGTTGCTGTGTGGGTAGGGTCGAGTCTCATTACCATGTCGGGATTCAAAGAGATTCCGACCCAACAGGGACTGGAGTTCCTGAAAGACGGGAAGGTCTCCGAGGCCACGATCGTCGACGGCGAGCAGCGCGTCGACCTCACCCTGACCAAGGCGGATAAAGACCTCGGTAGCGAGGTCCAGTTCTACTACGTCGCCCCGCGCGGCGAAGAGGTCATCACGGCCGTCACCACTGCCAATCCGGCCGACGGCTTCACCGACGAGGTGCCGAAGTCCAGCTGGATCCTGTCGCTGCTCGGCATCATGCTGCCCCTGCTCCTGATCGGCGCGTTCTTCTGGTTCATGCTCGCCGGCATGCAGGGCGGCGGCAACAAGGTGATGCAGTTTGGCAAGTCGAAGGCCAAGCTGGTATCCAAGGAGAGCCCCCAGGTGACATTCGCGGATGTCGCGGGCGCCGACGAGGCCATCGAGGAGCTCGAGGAGATCAAGGATTTCCTCAAGGAGCCGGCGAAGTTCCAGGCCGTCGGGGCACGCATCCCCAAGGGCGTTCTGCTCTACGGCCCTCCCGGAACCGGAAAGACCCTCCTCGCCCGGGCCGTCGCCGGCGAGGCCAACGTGCCGTTCTACGCGATCTCGGGCTCCGACTTCGTGGAAATGTTCGTCGGCGTCGGCGCGAGCCGCGTGCGCGACCTGTTCCAGCAGGCCAAGGAAAACGCCCCGGCCATCATCTTCATCGATGAGATCGACGCCGTTGGCCGTCACCGCGGCGCCGGCATGGGCGGCGGGCACGACGAGCGCGAGCAGACCCTCAACCAGCTGCTGGTCGAGATGGACGGCTTCGACGTCAAGGCGAACGTCATTCTCATCGCGGCCACCAACCGGCCCGACATCCTCGACCCGGCGCTGCTGCGCCCCGGTCGCTTCGACCGTCAGATCGGCGTGGACGCGCCCGACATGCTCGGTCGCAAGCGCATCTTGGAGGTGCACTCCAAGGGCAAGCCGATGGCTCCCGGCGTCGACCTCGAGGTGCTGGCGCGCAAGACGCCCGGCTTCACCGGCGCCGATTTGGCCAACGTTCTCAACGAGGCCGCGCTGCTCACCGCGCGTTCCAACGCGCAGCTGATCGACAACCGCGCCCTCGACGAGGCAGTCGACCGCGTGATGGCCGGTCCGCAGCGCCGCAGCCGTGTTATGCGCGACAAAGAGAAGCTGATCACCGCGTACCACGAGGGCGGCCACGCGCTCGTGGCGACCGCGATGCGCAACACCGACCCGGTCACCAAGATCACGATCCTGCCCCGCGGCCGCGCCCTCGGCTACACGATGGTTATGCCGGTCGAAGACCGCTACTCCGTCACCCGCAACGAACTACTCGACCAGCTCGCCTACGCAATGGGCGGTCGGGTGGCCGAGGAGATCATCTTCCACGACCCGACCACCGGCGCCTCGAACGACATCGAGAAGGCCACCTCCACCGCGCGCAAGATGGTCACCGAGTTCGGCATGAGCTCGGCCGTCGGCCCGCTCAAGCTCGGGCAGGGTTCCGGTGAGGTCTTCCTCGGCCGCGACATGGGCCACCAGCGGGACTACTCCGAGCGGGTCGCCGAAAGCGTCGACGCCGAAGTGCGCCAGCTGCTTGAAGACGCGCACGACGAGGCATACCAGGTGCTGATCACGAACCGGGCCATCCTCGACGACCTGGCCGCCGAGCTGCTCGAGCACGAGACGCTCGACCAGCACGCGCTGGCCGGGCTCTTCACGGGCGTCGTCAAGCTGCCCCCGCGGCCGCAGTGGCTGTCCAGTGACAAGCGTCCGGTCTCCGACCTGCCGCCCATCGCGATGCCGACCTCCAAGGCCCTCATCGAGAGCGGAGTCGCCGATGGCAGTACCGCTGGCGAGACCGCCGCGCGCACTCCGGCCCGCACGCCGGCCCGTACCCCTCGCCCCGCCACCGCGTAGGCCCCCGGGTGGCAGTGGACAGGGTGCGGATCGAAGCCGCGGTCGCCGAGATCCTCGCCGCAATCGGCGAAGATCCCGCCCGTCCGGGCCTCAGGGCGACCCCTCGCCGGGTGGCCGAATCATACGGTGAGTTCTTCGCCGGGCTTGCGGTGGACCCGGTCGACCACCTGCGCGACACGATCCCGGTGGGCCCGCACACGGGTGAACTGGTGCTCCTGCGCGACATCGCCTTCCGCTCCGTCTGCGAACATCACCTGCTGCCCTTCCTCGGCATCGCCCACCTTGCCTACGTGCCGAACGAACGGGTCGTGGGTCTGGGCAAGCTGCCGGCCGTCGTCGACACGATCGCCGCCCGGCCCCAGATGCAGGAACGCCTGACCGAGGAGATCGCCGAGGCGCTCCAAATCGGGCTCGCACCGCTCGGCGTACTGGTCGTGCTCGACGCCGTGCACGGCTGCGTGACCGCCCGCGGTTCGCGCCAGACCGGCAGCTCGACCGTCACGATGGCCAGCCGCG
This sequence comes from Cryobacterium sp. TMT1-19, assembly GCF_004403055.1. Lineage (NCBI taxonomy): Bacteria > Bacillati > Actinomycetota > Actinomycetes > Micrococcales > Microbacteriaceae > Cryobacterium > Cryobacterium sp. TMT1-19. The sequence continues at coordinate 43,465 of NZ_SOHB01000048.1, read as the reverse complement.
GGTCCCTCGCCGATCCCGTGAAGCGCGCCGAGATCATGGCCCTGATCGGCTCCGGCCGGTGACCCGGCCGCGCACCCTGATCATGGGGGTGCTCAACGTCACACCGGATTCCTTCAGCGACGGCGGCCGGTGGGCGTCGACGGATGCCGCGATCATTCACGCCCTCGACCTGCAGTCCCAGGGAGCCGACCTGATCGACGTGGGCGGCGAGTCCACGCGCCCCGGCGCCGGCCGGGTCGCGCCCGCCGAGGAGCAGTCCCGGGTGATCCCGGTGATCAGCGAACTCGCCCGGCAGGGGCTTTCGATCAGTGTCGACACCCTCAATTCGAGCACCGCGGCCGCCGCGGCCGCCGCCGGGGCGCAGATCATCAACGACGTCTCCGGCGGCCTGGCGGACCCGCAGATGGCATCCATCGCCGCACGCAGCGGGCTGACCTACGTCGCCATGCACTGGCGGGCGCACGCCCCGAAGATGGACGACCTCGCTGTCTATGGCGACGTCGTCGCCGAGGTGCGGGCCGAGCTGGTTGCGCGGGTCGACATGCTCACCGCGGCTGGCCTGCCGCCGGAGAAGATCGTGCTTGACCCGGGGCTCGGCTTCTCAAAGCTGCCCGAGCACAACTGGCGTTTGCTGTCCCACCTGGACGCCTTCGCCGACCTGGGGTTCCCGGTCATGGTCGGTGCCTCTCGCAAGCGGTTCCTCGCCGGGGTGCTCCCGGCCGACGCGGGCGTGCTGGAACGCGATCTGCCGACCGCCGTGGTCAGCGTGCTGGCCGCGCAGGCCGGCGCCTGGGCGGTGCGCGTGCACGACGTCGCGGCGACGCGAACGGCGCTGAATGTGCTGGCACTGGCGGATTCCGCCAGAATGGGACCATGAGAAGCGACTCCATCACGCTCACCGGCCTGCGGGTCAACGCGCACCACGGCGTCTACGACTTCGAGCGGGAAAACGGACAGGACTTCGTCATCGACGTGACGGTTTGGCTCGACCTGCGGCATGCCGCCGCGAGCGACGATGTGACGCAGACCATCCACTACGGCGAGCTCGCCGTGGAGGTGACGGATGCTGCCCGGCACAACCCGGTCGACCTGATCGAAACCGTCGCCGAGCGCATCGCCGCCGCGGTGCTGGCGCACGACGCCGCCGACACGGTTCAGGTGACGGTGCACAAACCACAGGCACCGATCTCCGTACCGTTCACGGATGTCGCGGTGCAGATCGTGCGGACGCGCGCATGACCGACGCGACCCCGGCGCTGCTCGCCCTGGGCAGCAATCTCGGCGACCGCATGGCCACCCTCACCGCGGCGATCGACGCCCTGAAGCAGGTGCCCGGGCTCGAGCTGACCGGCGTCTCCCCGGTCTACGAGTCCGCCGCGGTGAAGGTCGGCGGCGTCGACGACGAGGCACCGCGCTATCTGAACCTGGTGGTCGGCATCCGTTACACCGGGCACCCGCACACCCTGCTCGACGCGGTGAACGCCATCGAGAACGACCACGGTCGGGTGCGGGTCGAACGCTGGGGCGACCGCACCCTCGACATCGACATCATCGTCTTCGGAACGGCCTCGCTGCACGACGAGCGCCTGACTATCCCGCACCAGCGGGCCGCCGAGCGCGACTTCGTGCTGGCCCCGTGGTTGGACCTCGACCCGGCCGCCGTGCTGCCGGGCCGCGGCCCGGTGCGCGCGCTGCTCGGCGCGATCAACACCACCGTGCAGCGGCACCCCGCCCTGCCGTCCGCGGGCGGCAGCCGGTGAAACGTACGCAGCCGTCGGCGCTGATCGCCCTGGGTCTGGCCGGCCTGGTCGTCGTGTTCCTGCTCGAGCTGGCCGCCGCGGCCGGCGGCTCGGCGATGTTCCTGCCCCCGGCCACCCTGCCGATCGCGCTGATCGCGATCGGGATCGGCGTCCTGGCGCTGGCCTGGCCGATCCGTCAGGCCATTCGCGGCACGGTGCGGAAACACGTCAACCCGTTCCTGGCCATCCGGGTGGCACTACTGGCGAAGGCGTCGGCGCTGAGCGGGGCGCTGCTTCTCGGCGGCGGACTGGGAATCGTGCTCTACATCCTGACCCGCTCGGTCATGCCGGCGGTAACATCGTTATGGCCTGCAATCGGGACGGCGGTAGGCGCCGGGATCCTCCTGACGCTGGGGCTGGTGGCCGAGCACTTTTGCACGCTTCCCCCCGATGACGACGATCAAGAGCAGGGAGAAGTGCGTGCCTGAGGCGGCTGTACGACTGGACCTCCCCGACGTGGAGGAGTGGAAGCGCGTCTCCCCGCGTTATGTGGTGGTGGAGACGGTCGGCACGATCGTCTTCGGACTGGTGTTCACGGCCATGGCCGCGGCGGTGTGGCTGCTCCTCGACGTGCAGTGGGCGCTCTACGTGATCGGCGCGATCGTGTTGATCACCGGGGCCAGTGTCGCCTTCGAACCGCGCCGGGTGCGGGCCATCGGCTATCAGCTGCGACGCGACGACCTGCTCTTCCGCCGGGGCATCATGTTCACCCGGTTCGTGTCCGTCCCTTACGGGCGGATGCAGCTGGTCGATATCACGCGCGGCCCGATCGCGCGCTGGCTGGGTCTGGCCGACCTCAAATTCGTGACCGCGGCGGCCTCGTCGGGGGTGCTCATCCCGGGGCTCGCCGAGGCCGACGCGGAGAGCCTGCGCGACCGGCTCGTGGAGCTGGCCGAGAGTCGCCGGGCCGGGCTGTGACCACGCTCGCCGACGGGGAATGGCACCGGCTGCATCCGGCCAGCCCACTGCTGCGCGGCGGCATCTTCATCGTCGCCGTGCTCGGCTTCATCATCGCCAACCTTCGCGAGCGGCTGATCGACGTCTTCTTCGGGGTGCCGAGATACGGCGGGGACCCGATCGACGCGATCCTCGAGCGCGGCGTCTTCGGCTGGGCGCTGCTCGCGGTCGCGGTCGTGCTTGTGCTGATCCTGGCGGTCTTCTACCTGTCCTGGCGCATGCACACCTTCCGGGTCACCGGGGAGGTCGTCGAGGTGCGTAGCGGAATGCTCTTCCGCAGCAACCGCCGGGCCCGCCTCGACCGCATCCAGGGCGTCAACATCGTGCGCCCGTTCATCCCTCGCCTGATCGGCGCCGCGAAGCTCGAAGTCAGCGTGGCCGGTCAGGACGCCAATGTGCAACTGGCCTACCTGGGTTCGACCCTGGCCGACCAGCTGCGACGGGACATCCTTCGCCTCGCGTCCGGACTGCGGCAGCAGGCCGTTCCCGCCCCGGATGCCGCGCTGGCCCCGACCTCCCGTCTCGGTCTCGCTCCCGCGTCACCCCACTCTCCCGCGACCGCCGCCGCCGACCGGGCCCGGGATCTCTTCGCGCCCGAGCTGGACCCCGACGCCGCCCCGCCGGAATCGGTGGTGCGGATTCCACCCGGGAGGCTGATCGGATCCGTCGTGTTCAGCGGCTTCACGGTCTTCGTCGTGCTCGCCGGAATCGCCCTGATCGTCAGCGTGACCGCCGGCGGCAGCGACTGGCTGCTCGTAGCCTTCATCCCCACCCTGATCGCCAGCGTCAGCTTCTATTTCACCCGGGTCACCAAGTCGCTGCGCTACAGCATCGCCGGCACCCCCGACGGCGTGCGGGTCGGCTTCGGGCTGCTCACCACGAGCAACGAGACCCTGCCGCCGGGCCGGATCCACGCGATCGGCGTCTCGCAGCCGTTGCTCTGGCGCCCGTTCGGCTGGTGGCAGGTGCGCATCAACACGGCCGGCCACTCCAGCGCCCAGGGTGCCGCCGGCGAGGCCAACACCACAACCCTCCCGGTGGGCACGCTCGCCGACGTCGCCCGGGTGCTCGAATTGATCCTGCCCGGGTTCGACTCGGCGGAGCAGCAGGCCCTGATCGAACGGGGCCTCCGCTCGAAGGGCGGCGACGACGGCTTCACGAACGCGCCGCGCCGGGCGGCCTGGCTGCATCCGTTCTCGTGGCGCCGCACCGGCTACACCGTCGTGGGCGGCATCGCTCTGCTCCGGCGCGGCGTGATCTCGCGGGAGCTGGTGCTGGTGCCGCTGGCCCGGTTGCAGAGCGTCGCCATCTCGCAGGGCCCCGTGACCCGGATGCTGCGCCTCGCCTCCGCCCGGCTGCACACCGTCGCCGGGCCGGTGTCCGCCTACCTCGGGGTGGTGGCCGCCGCAGAGGCCCTGGTTTTCTTCGACCGGATCGCCTCCGGGGCCATCTCGTCGGCCCAGTCCGACACCAGCCACCACTGGAACCAGCCGATCCAGGACCAGCCGACCGCGGCCCAACCCACCTGGAAGCAACCGAACGGAGTCATCGAATGACGCCGCGTCCCGGACGCCTCGGGATCGGCATCATCGGTGCCGGCCGGGTCGGCCCCATCCTCGGCGCCGCCCTCGCCGGCGCGGGCCACGCGATCGTCGGGATCTCCGCCATCTCGCAGTCCAGCCGCGACCGGGCCGAGGCGATTCTTCCGGGCGCGCCCATCCTCACCGTTCCCGAGATCGTCGAGCGCAGCGAACTGGTCATCATCGCCGTGCCCGACGCCCAGCTCGAGAGCCTCGTCAGCGGGCTCGCGGCCGCCGGAACCTGGCAGGCCGGCCAGCTTGTGTTGCACACCTCGGCCCGGTACGGCACCGCGGTGCTGGCCCCGGCGCTGGCCGGTGGCGCGATCCCGCTGGCCATCCACCCGGCCATGAGCTTCACCGGAACCAGCATCGACCTGGCCCGCCTCGCCGACAGCTACTTCGCGGTGACGGCGCCCACGCCAGTGCTGCCGATCGGGCAGGCGCTGGTCGTGGAGATGGGCGGCGAGCCCGTGATCGTCGCGGAGGCCGACCGGGCTGCCTATGCCGAGGCCGTTGACACCGCCACGGCGTTCTCCACCTCGATCGTGGAGCAGGCCACCGGGCTGCTGGCCGGCATCGGCATCGAGCACCCCGGGGCGGTGATCGCGCCGCTGATGCGCTCCGCCATGGAGAACGCGCTGGCCCGCACCGGCCCCGACCGTCTCGACCTCTCCCAGCTCGACGCGCTGGACGCGCTCGACACCCGCGACCAGGACGGTTTCGACGAATGACACAACCGCAACACACCGGAGGACGAGTGAACGTGCTCACCAAACCAGCAGTCATCGGCAGCATCGAGGAACTGCGGAGCCGCCTGACCGACGCGCAGAGCCGCATCGAGAACGCGCGCGCCGAGCGCGGCGAGGCCGGCGGCACCCCCCGCGTCGTGTTGGTCCCGACCATGGGGGCCCTGCACGCCGGGCACCTGGCCCTGGTGCGCCGGGCCCGCAGCCTCGGCGACATCGTCGTGGTGTCGATCTTCGTCAACCCGCTGCAATTCGGGGTCGGGGAAGATCTCGGCAGCTACCCGCGCATGCTCGAGGCCGATGTCGCGGCTCTGGCCGCGGAGGGCGTGCCGTTCGTATTCGCGCCAACCAGCCAGCTGATGTACCCGGACGGCGCCGCTTCCACCCGGGTTGTCGCCGGCGCGGTCGGCAGCCTCTTCGAGGGCGCTGCGCGCCCCGGGCATTTCGACGGCATGCTGACGGTGGTCGCGAAGCTGTTCAACATCGTCGGCCCCGACGTGGCCGTATTCGGCCAGAAAGACGCGCAGCAGGTCTTCCTGGTCGAACGGATGCTGGCCGACCTCAACTTCCGCACCCGCATCGAGGTCGTCCCGATCGTGCGCGAAGACGGCGGCCTCGCCCTCTCCAGCCGCAACCGCGCGCTCGAACCGGCGCAGCGCGCCGCCGCCCGGGCGCTGTCCGCGGGGCTCGAGGCCGCAGCATCCGTCGCCGCCCAGGGGGTCGGCGCCGCACTGCAGGCCGCCCAGGCGCGGATCGACGTGCAGCCGCTGGTTAAACTGGACTATCTCGTTGTCGTCGACCCGCGGACCTTCCTTCCGGTCGGGGGCGAGCATCACGGCCCGGCCCGCATGCTGGTCGCCGCGCTGGTCGGTCACACCCGGCTGATCGACAACGTGGCCCTGGACCTTTCCTAGGCCGCACCACCCGCACGACCGTCACCAGCCAGACCCTCACCAGCCCGACCTTTCATCAACACGTCGTCACATTTATGAGCACGCGCGGGAGCGCCGGGCATCGCCCGGCCGCCACCTGCCACGGAGAACCGCATGAGCGAGCAGAACCCAGCACCGACCGAGGCCGAGATCGTGGCCGCCGCAGCGGCGGAGGCCGAGACCAACGAGCAGAAGGTCGTGCGCCTGGCCAAACGTGACCGGTTGAACGCCGCCGCGACCAGTCCCGCCGGCGGCGCCTATCCGGTGTCCGTGCCCGTCACCGACACGATTCCCGCCGTGCGCGCGCAGTTCGGCGACCTCGAAGCGGATGCCGTCACCGGCGTCATCGTCGGCCTCGCCGGCCGCGTCGTGCACCTGCGCAATACCGGCAAGCTCTGTTTCGCGAGCCTGCAGTCCGGGGACGGCAGCCGCATCCAGGCAATGATCTCCCTGGGGGCGGTGGGGGAGGAATCCCTCGCCGATTGGAAAGACCTCGTCGACCTCGGCGACCACCTCTTCGTCTCCGGCGAGGTCATCTCCTCCCGCCGCGGCGAGCTCTCGATCATGGCGTCGGAGTGGCAGGTCGCCGCCAAGGCGCTGCTGCCGCTGCCGAACCTGCACACCGCGCTCAGCGAGGAGACCCGCGTGCGCAGTCGGTACCTCGACCTGATCATTCGCGAGCAGGCCCGCCGCAGCGTGATCCAGCGCTCGCAGACCGTCGCTAGCATGCGCCGCACCTTCACGGAGCTGGGCTTCATCGAGATTGAGACGCCGATGCTGCAGGTCATGCACGGTGGCGCATCCGCTCGCCCGTTCACGACCCACAGCAACGCGTTCGACACCGACCTCTTCCTGCGGATCGCGCCGGAGCTGTTCCTCAAGCGCGCCGTCGTCGGCGGCATCGACCGGGTTTACGAGATCAACCGCAACTTCCGCAACGAGGGCGCCGACTCCACCCACTCGCCGGAGTTCGCGATGCTGGAGGCCTACGAGGCTTACGGCGACTACAACTCGATCGCCGACCTCACCCAGAAACTGATTCAGGATGCCGCGTTCGCCATCGCCGGTTCGCACGTGGTTACCTGGGCCGACGGCACCGAATTCGACCTGGGCGGCGACTGGGACCGCATCGGCATGTACGACAGCCTGTCCGCGGCCGTCGGCTACGCGATCTCGCCGGCCACCCCGCTCGCCGACTTGAAGGTGCTCGCCGACACGGAGGGGCTCGATATCGACCACCCCATCCACGGCAAGTACGTCGAGGAGCTGTGGGAGCACTTCGTGAAGGGCGGCCTGACCCGCCCCACGTTCGTGCTGGACTTCCCGATCGACACCAGCCCGCTCGTGCGCGGCCACCGCAGTGTGGCCGGGGTGGTCGAGAAGTGGGACCTGTACGTGCGCGGCTTCGAGCTGGCCACCGGCTACTCCGAGCTCGTCGACCCGGTCGTGCAGCGTGAGCGCTTCGTCGAACAGGCGCGCCTCGCCGCCGGCGGCGACCCCGAGGCCATGCGCCTCGACGAGGAATTCCTGCGGGCCCTCGAGCACGGGATGCCGCCCACCGGCGGCATGGGCATGGGCATCGACCGTTTGCTGATGGCGCTGTCCGGGCTGGGAATCCGGGAGACCATTCTATTCCCGCTGGTGAAATGATCATCCGATGAGGTCGAAGCCGCCTCGCGAGCCTGTGCCCGGCGAGCCTGTGCCCGGCGAGCCTGTGCCCGGCCAACCGATCCCGCGCGTCCGTCGTCGTCCGTCCCTGCTCGAAATCTCGATCTGGGTCGGCGTCGCGGGAACCGGGATCTACGCAATCGGCACCGGTATCGCAGGGCTGCTGAACACGTAAACGTCGCGCGCCTGCCCGCCGTTTTCCCGTATCGTTGGAGACATCATGGATAACTTCTGGGTCAGCGCTTTCTGGGCGCTCCTGCCCACCGTCGCCGTCGGGCTGATCTTTTGGATCGTGATGCGTTCCATCGTGCGGGCAGACCGCACGGAGCGTAAGGTCTACGCCCGGATCGAGGCGGAAGAGCGCGCCAAGCTCGGGCTCGATAAACCGGTTACGTAGCACCGAATGTTCGGCATCGACATCTCGACCATCATCCTCGTGATCGCCCTGGTGGTCGATTTCTCCATTCGCGTGGTGGCAATCGTCGTCGTTCCTCGCAACCGTCGGCCGACATCGGGCATGGCGTGGCTGCTAACGATCTTCTTCCTGCCCTTCATCGGCGCCTTACTCTTCCTACTCATCGGCTACCGAACCCTGCCGAAAAAGCGGCTGGAAATGCAGGAGGAGATCAACCAGTTCATCCTCGACAGCACCGAGGGCATCGATCAGGTGCGTCGCGATCATCCGTGGCCGCTCTGGCTCGACTCGGTCGTTGAACTCAACCGCAATCTGGGGGCGATGCCGCTGGTCGGCGGCAACGAGGCCCGCCTGCTCGGCGACTATGAGGGCACGTTCGCCGAGATGGTCACGGACATCGATCGGGCCCTCAATTTCGTGCACGTCGAGTTCTACATTCTTTCCCTGGATCCGACCACGGCGTCATTCTTCGACGCCCTCGAAAACGCCGTCAAGCGCGGCGTGACCGTGCGCGTGTTGATGGATCATATCCAGTCGATGCGCAAGCTCGGCTACCGCGAGACGCTGCGCCGGCTCACCGACTCCGGCGTGAAGTGGGAGCTCCTGCTGCCGTTGCAGCCGCTCAAGGGAAAGTGGCAGCGGCCGGATCTGCGCAACCACCGTAAGGTGCTGATCATCGACGGCACGGTCGGTTACATGGGGTCGCAGAACGTCATCGACCGCACGTACAACATGCCGGGGAACATCCGTCGCGGCCTGAAGTGGAAAGACCTGATGACGAGGGTCGAGGGACCGATCGTGTCGGGTCTCAACGCGATTTTCATCACCGACTGGTATAGCGAGACCAACGACCTTCTGACCCGGGACATCCAGCCGGTGTCAACCGAGGTTGTGCCGCACTCCCTGGACTGCCAGGTCGTGCCCAGCGGACCCGGCTTCGAGGGCGAGAACAACCTGCGCCTGTTCCTCGCTCTGCTCTACTATGCACAGGAGCGCATCATCATCACGAGCCCGTACTTCGTGCCAGACGAGTCGATCATGTACGCCATCACGACGGCCACTCAGCGCGGGCTGCGGGTGGAGCTGTTCGTTTCCGAGGTCGGCGACCAGGCCCTCGTCTACCACGCGCAGCGCTCCTACTATGAGGAGCTGCTTCGGGCGGGCGTGAAGATCTACCTGTACAAGGCTCCCTACGTGCTGCACGCCAAGCATTTCACGATCGACGACGAGGTGGCCGTGATCGGGTCGAGCAACATGGACATGCGCTCGTTCAGCCTCAACTTCGAGGTATCGATGATGGTGCGCGGACGCTCCTTCGTGCAGCAGTTGCGGGCGGTGGAAGACGGCTACCGGGAGGACAGCCGTGAACTCACCCTGGCGGAATGGATGAAGCAGCCGCTGCGCTCCACGGTGCTCGACAATCTTGCCCGGCTGACTTCCGCGGTGCAGTAGCGGCGTCCGGCTCGGCTCCGAGCCCCGGTACCTTGACCCACCCAGGTCGGCGGTGGTCGAGGAGGCACTCCCTCGACGATGCGCGCCGTGCCCAACAGGCGTTCACGAGCCGGAGTCCGCACGACTATGAGCCCGGTTCGGTGGTGAACCAATTCGACGGAGATTTTGGGAAAGAGGAAGGTTTTTCGAGCTAATCTGGCTGTTTTTGCCAAAATCTCCGTCGAATTCGTTCGGGGGCGCGGGTGAAACGTGTTTTTGGCCGGTGCCCGTGCAGAGGCATGTGTGCATAGTGCGCTTGGGCTCTTTCTCGCCACGTTCATGTTCTTGCTCACGGTGCTGCGGAGCATCCGTTCTGGCGAGCGTGATCGCTCTGGTTTTCTTCCTGGCTCACCTGGCGACGCAGATCCGGGTCGAGGTGATCGCACAAATCTTTCTCCCGCACAGGGGCTACATGCCGGTCGACTTGGCTGGTTCCGAACCCGGGGCGCGCGGTTCGAAAGCGCCGTCTCCGGGTTCCTGCTGGACATCGTCGCCACGGCTGCCTGTGCGGCCGTCGTCGGACTCGCTGAAGCTCGAGCAGAGGCACAACTCCACGCCCGATCTCAATACCTGCGTGCACTCACTGAGACCGAGTGCGTGGAGCCGGTCGTAGTCGTCCTCAGCCGGTGGCTGAGTGCAGGCTCGACGCAGCGACCCCCGCCACCCGGGGAAGGGGCGCGTTCTCCCCGGATACGATGCTGCGAATGACGGCGATCGGCAGTTTGGGCTTCCGGTTCGCGTCGGTCAGCCCGTTGGTCTCCTGCATTGTGTCCGTCAGCTGGGTGTAACAAAAGCCCGAGAGGATCGGGTTGTCCCGAAGGCTTCCCACGAGACCTGATACACGATTTTCGAAGTCCTCATAGCTTGTCGCTGTCGTGTAGCCCCACGAGTCATCGGCAGCATCGGGCGCGAAGCTGACCCCGCCGAATTCAGTGACCATGATCGACTGGCCATCGACCTCGCGGGGGATGAGCTGCAGGCGACGGCCTGCCGGACCCATACCCGCAACGAGGGATCGGATGGCGTCGATGTCCTTGTAATTGGCGTCGAGCTGCTCGGCCGTGCCGGCATAGTCGTGGATTGTGAGGATGTCAGATATGGCGTGTTCCCAGCCGTCATTGGAGATGACGGGGCGGCTCGGATCGAGCGCTCGAGTCAGGTGGTAGAGCGACTGGGCGAAGCTCAACTGGGCGTCGTCGTGTGCGATCTGTTGAACACCCCAACTCTCGTTGAGGGGAACCCAGGTGACGATTGACGGATGCGATCGGTCGCGGCGCACTACTTCGGTCCATTCGCGGGTGACTCGCGATACTGCCTCCGAAGAGAACTCGTAGGTGCTGCCCATTTCACCCCAAATGAGCAAGCCGAGCCGGTCCGCCCAATAGAGGAATCGAGGGTCCTCGACCTTTTCATGGATTCTCGCGGCGTTGAACCCGAGGGCCTTGATGAGTTCCACTTCGGCTCGCAGAGCTTCGGCCGAGGGCGCAGCGAGGTGCGACTGCGGCCAGTAGCCCTGCTCCAGCACCGATCGTACGAAGTACGGCCGGTCATTGAGCAGGAACCTGCCGCCCGCGACGCCGACGCTGCGAAGCCCGAAATAGGAGAAAGACTCGTCGAGAATGCTTCCGTCGTCAGCAATGATCGAGACATGCGCGTCAATCAGTCGTGGGTTTTCCGGTGACCAGAGGAGAGCTTCACAGGCCTGACCGTTCGCCTGCCGAGAAATCTGAATGGTTGCCTGTGATCGCGGCTCAACGGCCAAGAAAGACTGCCGGGCGAGAATTTCGCCCGCGATGGACAGTTCCACCTGAACAGTAACGCTCGGCGCCGGTCGCCGCGTCAGCTCCACCTCGATCGCGACGTCCCCAGCCGGCACGTTTGGAATCCAACGCAGTGCCGTGATGCGCTGATCCGGCACAGACTCGAGCCAGACCGGTTGCCAAATCCCCGTAGTGCGGTGGTACCAAATGACGTGCGCATCCTCAAGCCAATCCTGTTTGCCCCGCGGCTGAGCTACGTCGTGGGGGTCATCCTCGGCACGAACCACGAGCACGCAGTCCTCTTGAAGCGACAGAGCTTCGGTGATGTCAAAGGAGAATGGCGTCTGGCCGCCCTCGTGAGACCCGATGAACTGGCCATCGATCCACACAGATGCGCGGTAGTCGACCGCCCCAAAATGCAACACCACTCGGTCACGCCCGCGGGACAGTCCGCTCGCGGCCACGTCTTTGGGGCTGATGATGCGGGAATACCAGACAACGGGATGGAAGCCCGGCTCGGCGATTCCTGACATCTCCGACTCAGGCGGAAACGGAACAGTGATGACCCGGCCAAGGTGTGCAGGGTTTGCGAACCACTTCTCGCTTCTGCCGATGTCGTGATCGTCGTGTTCGAATGCCCACTCGCCGGCGAGATCGTGCCAATTCGGGCGGACAAGTTGCGGACGGGGATACACGCCACCCTGGGCACTGGCAGAAATCGGGAGAGAACGCGACATACCGCAATCATGCCGCCAAATTACAGCGCTGTAAAGTCTGAGTGTCGGTCGAGGCGTCAAGGAGCAAATGGAGCGCTCTCGCGCACCTCGAGTGAATGCCCCACGATCCTGTGGCGGCCAACCCCCCGGTATCCAGCGATTCGTTCCTCGAGGAGATCGAAAGCAGCCGCGGCGATAGCGGTCTTCCTCGGCGCCACGGAGGTGAGTGTCGGGGACGTGTACGCGGCCAGGAAGGTGTTGTCCCAACCGACCACGGCCACATCTGCGGGTACCGATCGCGCGGAATCATGGAGGGCTTTCAATGCTCCGATCGCAAACCGGTCGTCGCGGCAGACCACGCCGTCAAAACACACCCCGCGCTCAATCGCCTCGGCAACCGAACGAAGGCCTGCTTCAGCCGTGAATTCCAAGGCCGTGAATACCAGCTCAGGATCCAGCTGGACCCCGGCCTCCAGGAGACCCTGTTGGTAGCCGAGAAGGCGCTGATTCGTCGAACCAGTGATGTCCGCCGCTATGACACCGAGAAAAGCGATGCGTCGACATCCTCTCGCTAAGAGGTGCCGCGTGGCGTCGAGAGCGGCCGAGATGTTGTCGATCATCACATGGTCTGTCATGACAGGCATGGCCGCCTCGCCGAGCAAGACCAGCGGAGTGCCAGGATCGAGCTTCGCAATGTCGAGCGATTCCATGCGAACGGGGTGAAAGATCACGCCGTCGACCAGCCCAGCCTCCCGATCGCTGAGTACCGCCCGTTCCGCGACGGGATCGCTCAAGGTCTGCTCGATGATGACTCGGTATCCTCGTCGAGTTGCTTCTTCGGCAATGTGACGGGAGAGTTCCGAAAAGTACGGGTGGTCGATTTCGGGGATTGCCAGGGCGATCATTCCGGTTCTTCCGGTAGCCAGACGCCGCGCCGTGAGGTTGGGTCGGTAGCCGAGCTGGTCAATTGCCGCTTGCACCTTCTCGCGGAGCGCCGGGGCCACGTGAGGATAGTTGTGAACGACGTTTGAGACGGTCTTCATGGATACGCCCGCGAGCTCCGCGACGTCTATTAGTCGAACCCTTGCCATGTTTGTCCCGTCCCGTCCGGTCCATCCTAAGGCGACTGTGGCCAGGCGCTGGAAACGGCGTTTGTCGCGGATCCTCGCAGACTAGACAAACATCTTTCCAGCGCTGTACATTGACGGAAGGCGCTCGTCTGCCGCTCCGATTGGTGCGGGAAATGGGCGGTCCGCTTCGCGCATGGGTCGCGGAGCGATGTTTTCGATGAGGAGGACGAACGATCATGAAGCAGAAAGACTTCCTGGGGCGGCGAGTGATTGGGGCCACAGCTCTCGGTGCCGCACTCATGCTGGTACTGGCCGGATGCTCTGCGGGCGGAACCGGGCAGGCGGAGAGTGAGCCCTTCACCGGTGAATACACCGGACCTGAAGTGGAGCTGTCCTTCTGGAACGGCTTCACCGGCGGGGACGGTCCGTTCATGGAGAAGATGGTGTCCGACTTCAATGCTGAGCATGACAACATCACGGTTGTCTCGAACACGATGCAGTGGACCGACTTCTACCAGCGACTGCCCGCAGCGGTGACCGCCGGCGAGGGTCCCGACGTCGGCGTGATGCACCTGGACCAGCTCGCGTCGAATGCCGCGCGAAACGTCATCGTACCGATCGACGATCTCGCCGAGGACTTGGGTCTCACGTCAGATGACTTCACCGACGAAGTCTGGAATGCCGGCGTCTATAAGGACGCCCGATACGGCATTCCGCTCGATGTGCATTCACTGGCCATGTACTACAACACCGAACATTTCGCCGCCGCTGGGATCGAAGAGGCCCCGACCGACGCGGCTTCCTTTCAGGATGCGCTCGACAAGCTCAAAGCAGCTGGGTACGAAACTCCATTTTGGATGCCGACGCGGTGGCCGAGCCACCTGATGAACCTCTCCGTGCTGTGGCAGAACGACGGTGAACCATATGGTGACGACGGGGCAACGTTTGATTCAGCAGCCGGGGTAGAGGCACTTGAGTGGCAGCGCTCCATCGTGGACGACGGTTACAGCCCGAGTGACGTCGCCATCGACTCTCAGTACGTCGCCTTCAAGAATGGTGAGACCTCGATCACCTGGGACGGCATCTGGCAGATCAACGATCTCGCCGAGTCCGGTCTGCCTTACGCGGTCGCCCCGGTCCCCACAATTGGTGACACGGATGCCGTATGGGCCAACTCCCATAACTTCTTCCTCCCCCGCCAGGCAAACGCGGACCAGAACAAGGTCAACGCGTCGAAGGTGTTCATTGCCTGGATGAGCGAGCAGTCCGCCGAGTGGGCAGGCTCGGGCATGATCCCCGCTCGCCAGTCGGTGCGCGATGCGGGTGCCCTCGACGGCCTGCCGCAAGAAGCAATCGCGGCGACGATCGATTCGATGCGTTTCTTGCCGCCCATTCCCGGGATCGGTGGGGTTCAGGCCGAGACCCTCGAAATCGCAGTCGCCGATGGGGTTCAGGGAACGACGACGCCGAGTGACGCGCTCAAAAAAGCCGCCGGCACGGCGACGAAACTCATGGCCGACAACAAAGCCTCGTTCGGGGACTGACCAGTGTCGACGAAGGTCGGTGAGCGCGTCCTCCCGATGGGGAGGACGCGCCGCCCCTCGGCTTCCGACCCGGAGTCGCAGAAGAATCGTGGAGTGCGAGCGGGCACTCGGCGGCAGGGGATAGCCACACCCTGGATATTTCTTGCCCCCTACCTGCTTCTGTTTGGCAGCTTCGTCATCCTCCCGGCAGTTTTAGGGGTGTGGATCAGTCTTCATTCCTGGGACTACACGTTGCCGAACAAACCCTTTGTCGGCCTCGACAACTACGTCGCCTTGTTCTCACCCGGATCGACGGTTTTTGGCCCGTTCTGGGGGTCCATGCGGGCCACCGGCATCTTCACGGTACTCAGCGTGCCATTGCTCCTGATCGTCCCGCTCGCCGTCGCCCTACTCATGAGCAGGAAGTTTCCCGGACGGGACTTTCTCCGAGCAATCTACTTCGCCCCCTACGTACTCGGCGTCGCCGTCATCTCGGTGCTGTGGCGATACCTGCTCGACAACAACATCGGGCTGGTGAACCACTATCTGGGACTCCTAGGACTTCCGGATGACACCGCTTGGACAACAACGACGCCCGCGGCCTGGGTCGCGCTCGTGGGAGTGACCGTCTGGTGGACGCTCGGATTCAACGCCGTCATCTACCTTGCCGGCCTTCAGGACATCCCGATCGAACTCTACGAAGCCGCACGTGTGGATGGGGCCGGACCGTGGATGCAGTTCCTGCACGTGACGATCCCCGGGCTCAAGCCCATCCTCTCGTTCATCACGATCATCACCCTTCTTGCATCCGCCAACATGTTTGGCCAGTCCTATCTCATGACCCAGGGCGGCCCCGGACGTGAAACGCGCACGGCCATATATCAGATCGCCGACGCGGGTCTGCGCAACTTTCAGATGGGCAGCGCCGCAGCGATGAGTTATGTACTGACCGTATTCCTCATGGCGATCAGTGCTTTTGTCTTCTACATCTTTCGCGAGAAACAGCCCAAGAAGCTCAAGAAGGAGGTGCGCTCGTGAACGCTCTCACGACCAGGATCAGTGCCGGTTCCCGTGCACGCAGTGCACGTCGACGAAGTGGCACAATCACTCGGGTCGTCGTTCTCGGCGCGATCGCAATCGCGTTCATCAGCCCGATCATCTTCATGATCGTGACCAGCTTCAAGACCCGGGCTGACGCAACGGCTATTCCACCGGCGTGGATTCCCAATCCGATTTCCGTGCAAGCTTTCGCGTCTATCCTCGCTCCCGGGACTGCGACTCCGGTGCTGCAATGGTTCGCAAACAGCATGGTCGCAGCCGCCCTCAATGCCACGCTCGTCGTCGTCACGGCGTCACTGGCGGCGTATCCGCTCGCACGAATGCAGTTTCGCGGCAAGAATTTCGTCTTCGTCATCATCGTCGCGACATTGCTGGTGCCGCCGGTAATCCTGGTGATTCCCAACTACCTCATCGTGAGCGAACTGGGGTGGCTCAACTCGCTCGTCGCGATCATCATTCCCACGGCGGCGTCCGCATTCGGAGTGTTCTTCATGCGACAGTTCTTCGTCGGCCTGCCGATCGAGTTAGAGGAGGCCGCCCGGCTCGATGGGGCGAACCGATTCGTCATCTTCATGCAAGTGGTTCTGCCGCTCGCCAAACCCGCACTTGCAACACTCGCGCTGCTCGCCTTCCTCGGCAACTGGAATGACTTCCTCTGGCCCGTCTACGTCTTGTTCAGCCCGGAGATACAAACACTGCCAGCTGGACTGTCCACGCTTCAGTCCGCAAATGCGGTGCGCTACGACCTTTTGATGGCCGGCGCGGTTGTCGCGAGCGTGCCCGTGCTGGCGCTGTTCATCTTCCTCCAGCGCTTTATCATCGAGGGCGTTTCTCGCTCCGGAGTGAAGGGATAGCACGTGTTGACCTCTGCTCGCCGCGCAGCGGTAGCGTGTGTGGCTGGAGCCATCATGACCGCCTTCGCGGTGAGTGGCTGCACGGCGGCTCCGGAGCACTCGGCACCTCCGGCGTCTGCCGCAGCAGGCGCTGCGGTACTCAACACGAATTTCGCAGACCCCGACGTGGTGGAGGTCGACGGCACGTACTTCGCGTATGCCACCAACGACAACAACCGCAACGTGCAGGTCGCCTCCTCCACCGATCTCCTCGATTGGGAGGTGTTACCGGACGCGTTGCCGGATCTCCCAAGCTGGATTATTCCGGGAAAGACCTGGGCGCCTGAGGTGACGAGACTCACCGATGATTCATTCGTCATGTACTTCACGGCGACGAATTTTGCGCCAACGCTGCAGTGCATTGGTGTAGCCACTGCCAGCGACCCGGCCGGACCGTTCATCGTTCAGAGCGACGCCATGATCATCTGTCCAGAAGACGAAGGCGGCGCGATCGATGCAAGCACCGTGCCCATCGACGACGCCTTGTACCTCGTCTGGAAAAATGACGGTAACTGTTGCGACCTCGACACCTGGATTCAGGCGGCCACGCTCTCTCCCGACGGGCTCAGCATCACGGGCGATCCCATCAGGATCCTGAAGCAAACCGAGGATTGGGAGGGCAACCTTATCGAGGCTCCCACCATTGTGGTCCGAGGTACAGGACTCCTGATGCTCTACTCCGCTAACTCTTACGGAGACGACCGATATGCGGTCGGTGCTGCAACGGCTGCCTCAATCGATGGCCCGTGGACGAAGGAAACGGGTCCGATCCTCTCGACCGAAGGGTCGGGGGGCTTATATCGCGGCCCTGGTGGCCAAGACCTGGTCTTTGGTCTGAATGGCAAGGACTATCTCGTCTTCCACGGGTGGGACACGGACTACACGTACCGCGCACTTCACGTTGCCGAGACCGAATGGGACGCCGACATTCCTCGGGTCCTGACCCCCGAGTAACCCAATTGGGCGTGAAATTCCCTGTATCTCCACTGAATGGTGTCCCCATGTCACTCACTCCGCTGTCGGGAACCCAATTCGTTCTCGAGGCTCACGGCTACACCGCCGCGATCGCGAGTATCGGCGCAAGCGTTCGATCGCTCCGATATCACGGACGGAACCTCATCGTGCCGTTCGATGCCAACCAGGTGCGACCTTTCTTTCGCGGCGCCATCCTGGCGCCGTGGCCGAACCGAGTCGTGGATGGAAAGTACACATTCGGTGGTGTCGAGCAACAGCTCAGCATCACCGAGCCGTCGAGGGGCCACGCTCTCCATGGACTCGTGTCCTGGTTGAACTTTGCAGTGGTCAGGCAGGCGGCCGATCGGCTCGTCCTCGCGGCAACCGTCGAAGCGCAGCCTGGATACCCCCACCGGGTGACGCTGGAGGTGGATTTTGCGCTTGACGCCGGTGGCCTTCGAACGGCAGTTACGGCAGTGAATGCCGGTCTAAATGCCGCCCCTTTTGGCGTCGCTCCGCACCCGTACCTTGTTGCCGGCGATGGCCGCGTCAACGACTGGACGCTGGAGCTCGCAGCCCAGCGAATCCTGACCGTGACTCATGACCGCCTCATTCCCCTTCACCTCTGTGATCTCGATGCTGGTGATCTTGCCGTGTTTGACTTCCGCACGCCGCGGACTATCGATGACACCTTCATCGACCATGCATTCACTGGCTTCGACCGGGACGATGAAGGCATGGCGACACTTCGATTGATGACGACCGCGGGCAGTGGAGTGGAAATGATCTGGGGTCCCGAATGCCCGTGGGTTCAGGTGCATACGGCTGATCAATTAGTACCCTCGATCGACAGAATTGGACTCGCCGTCGAACCAATGACCTGTCCGCCGGATGCGTTCAACTCTGGAATGAACCTGAACGTCCTTGAGCCATCCGGCTCAACGCGCGCCTCCTGGACGGTTCGTGCAATCGACCAGCTATGCAGACCGCTCCGGAATTGACGCGACTCGCGTCGCCGAATGACCAAACCGGCACACTAGCGCTTGACCGACGATTTCACATACGTTCTGACGCCGGGGTCGCTGAACGCCCGATAGCCGAACGGCTAGCGGCCGTTCCGTCGTAAGAGAGAATGCCTCGGTGCCCACCTCGGTGCCCACCTCGGTGCCCACCTCGGTGCCCACCTCGTGGTGTCGACGAGGCACCCCTGGCGCTGGCAGGGGGCAACGCGCAACCCGAATTCGGTCGCATCCTCGCAGTGGCGGGTCATGCGCGATCGTGATAGATCTGGGATATGCACATTTTCCGCGCAGCCTGAGACTCTGCCCGGACATTCACCGTAAATGCACCTCCGAAAGTGAGGGCGGAACTTCCGTCTTTCATGGTCAAAATTTAGGGAGTGGAAGAAATGAAAGCAGTCGTCTATAAAGGCCCCAACGCGGTCAACGTTGAAGACGTTCCGGATGCCAAGATCGAACGCCCCACTGACGTTCTTGTTCGCATCACAGCGACAAATATTTGCGGTTCCGATTTGCACATGTACGAGGGACGCACCGATTTCGAGGTCGGGCGCACCTTTGGTCACGAGAACATGGGTGAGGTCATCGAGATCGGAAACGGCGTCGACGCCGTCAAGGTCGGCGATCGGGTCGTGCTGCCATTCAATATTTCCTGCGGGTTTTGCAAGAATTGCGAACGCGGTTTCACGAACTACTGCATGACCACTCAACCAAACCCGGTCGGCGCGGGCGCCGCCTACGGCTTCGCTGGCATGGGTCCGTATCCCGGCGGGCAGGCCCAAATGCTGCGTGTGCCCTACGGCGATAACAACTGCTTGCGCCTGGGTGAAGACGCGGTAGAAAAGCAAAACGATTACGTGATGCTGTCGGACATTTTCCCTACCGGTTACCACGCTACCGAGATGGCCGGAGTGATCCCCGGTGACACGGTCGTGATTTACGGTGCGGGTCCAGTCGGACTGATGGCCGCCCTGTCCGCCACGATCAAGGGCGCGAGTAAAGTTTGGGTTGTGGATCGACGCCCTGACCGGCTGGCCCTCGCCGAGCAGATCGGTGCGATCGCCATTGATGACTCGAAGACGGACCCGGTTGAGTTCGTTTTGGACCAGACCAAGGGTATCGGCGCGGACCGGGGATGTGAATGCGTGGGTTATCAGGCCCACGACCCCCAGGGCACCGAAGATCCCGCCATGACTCTGAATCGGCTTATCCAGTCCGTGCGCATCACCGGGGGAATCGGCGTTGTCGGAGTCTTCCTTCCGGCAGATCCCGGCGGCTTCGACGATAACGCCAAGCAGGGCAAACTTGCCATTGACTATGGCCTGCAGTGGCTTAAGGGTCAAAGCATGGGCAGCGGACAATGCCCGGTGAAGAAGTACAATCGGCAGTTGCGCGAGCTGATCGCCGCGGGCAAGGCCAAGCCATCCTGGATCGTTTCCCACGAGATCCCCCTCAGCAAAGCCGCGGATGCCTACAAGAACTTTGGCGAACGCACCAACGGTTGGACCAAAGTCATCCTCAAGCCCGAGTAGGCCAACCGATCCTTCGTTGGGTATCCGCGCGTGCGCCGTCGCACGGATACCCGGGGTGAGGCAGCAGCGCGTTCCGCGATGGCGACGACGGCGGCATCCGTGTTGCCGGACATTGCCGCGGGCATAATCGAGGCGTCTGCGACACGCAGTCCGACGATTCCGTGCACCCGCAATTCCGGGGGGCAGCGGCCCGACCGTCATCGGACCGTCGGTGCCCCGGATCACGGCCCTCCGTCGTCTCACCGCGCCGACAGTGCTTCCATGCTCAGCAACATGGTGCCGATTTGCCCGGCGGTGGACCGGCCGCGGTCATCGACCACGCGACCATCGGCCAGGAGGATGATGCGCTCGGCATAGCTGGCGGCCTGCAGCGCGGCGATGACCTGCGTCTGGCTGAGCCGCAGCGCCTCTTCCCAGACGGTGGCGAACGCATCCGAGGTCACCACCTGTTCGGCCGACGAGGTCGCCACGTGCGGTCGAGATCGCCCGCCACACCTTCCGAAATCGGCCGAAGGTGACGAGGTCGGAGCCGGTGCGCGACGACATCCGTCACGCCTGCGGCGAACAGAGGCACTCATTTCAGGGTTCGCTCGTTACTCTCGATGTATCGGCGCCACAACTGCCCTGGCGCCAAGGGAGCGATCACATGTTTGAGAGATTTACCGACCGAGCTCGTCGCGTCGTTGTTTTGGCCCAGGAAGAGGCCAAAATGCTCAACCACAACTACATCGGTACTGAGCACATCCTGCTCGGCCTGATCCACGAAGGCGAGGGAGTTGCGGCCAAGGCCCTCGAGAGCCTGGGTATTTCCCTCGACGCCGTGCGTGAGCAGGTGCAGGACATCATCGGTCAGGGCCAGCAGCAGCCGACGGGGCACATCCCGTTCACGCCGCGCGCCAAGAAGGTTCTCGAACTGAGCCTGCGCGAAGCACTGCAGCTCGGCCACAACTACATCGGCACCGAGCACATTCTGCTCGGCCTCATCCGCGAGGGTGAAGGCGTTGCCGCCCAGGTGCTCGTCAAGCTCGGCGCCGACCTCAACCGGGTGCGCCAGCAGGTCATCCAGCTCCTCTCTGGTTACCAGGGCAAGGAGCAGGTGCAGGTCGGCGCGAACGAGCAGGCGAGCGGTCCGGCGGGCAGCCAGATTCTCGACCAGTTCGGGCGCAACCTCACGCAGGCCGCCCGCGACAACAAGCTCGACCCGGTCATCGGGCGCGAGAAGGAGATCGAGCGGGTCATGCAGATCCTGTCCCGCCGGTCCAAGAACAACCCGGTTCTGATCGGTGAGCCCGGAGTCGGCAAGACCGCCGTCGTCGAGGGTCTCGCCCAGGCCATCGTCAAGGGCGATGTACCCGAGACGCTGAAAGACAAACAGCTCTACTCGCTCGACCTCGGCTCGCTCATCGCCGGAAGCCGCTACCGCGGTGACTTCGAGGAGCGGCTGAAGAAGGTCACCAAGGAGATCCGCACCCGCGGCGACATCATCATCTTCATCGACGAGATCCACACCCTCGTCGGTGCCGGTGCCGCTGAGGGCGCCATCGACGCGGCCAGCATCCTGAAGCCTCTCCTTGCCCGAGGCGAGCTGCAGACCATCGGCGCCACCACGATCGATGAGTACCGCAAGCACTTCGAGAAGGATGCCGCGCTCGAGCGCCGCTTCCAGCCGATCCAGGTGGCCGAGCCGTCTCTGCCCCACACCATCAATATCCTCAAGGGGCTGCGCGACCGGTACGAGGCGCACCACAAGGTCTCGATCACCGACGGCGCTCTCGTGGCCGCGGCGAACCTGGCCGACCGCTACGTCTCCGACCGGTTCCTGCCGGACAAGGCCATCGACCTGATCGACGAGGCCGGCGCCCGCCTGCGCCTGTCGATCCTGTCCAGCCCGCCCGAGCTGCGCGAATTCGATGAGAAGATCGCCGTGGTGCGCGCCGCCAAGGAGACCGCCATCGAGGAGCAGGACTTCGAGAAGGCCGCCGGCCTGCGCGACGAGGAGAAGAACCTCCTCGGCGAGCGTCTGCGCCTCGAGAAGAAATGGAAGTCCGGCGACGTCAAGACGACCGCCGTCGTCGACGAGGGCCTGATCGCCGAGGTTCTGGCCCAGGCCACCGGCATCCCCGTCTTCAAACTCACCGAGGAGGAGTCCTCGCGGCTCGTCTTCATGGAGAAGGCGCTGCACCAGCGCGTCATCGGTCAGGAAGAGGCCATCTCGGCGCTCGCCAAGACCATCCGTCGCACCCGTGCCGGACTGAAGGACCCGAAGCGCCCGAGCGGTTCGTTCATCTTCGCGGGCCCCACCGGCGTCGGAAAGACCGAGTTGGCCAAGGCGCTCGCCGAGTTCCTCTTCGACGACGAGGCCGCCATGATCTCCCTCGACATGAGTGAGTACGGCGAGAAGCACACCGTGTCCCGACTGTTCGGCGCCCCTCCCGGGTTCGTCGGCTTCGAAGAGGGCGGCCAGCTCACCGAGAAGGTGCGCCGCAAGCCGTTCTCCGTGGTGCTGTTCGACGAGATCGAGAAGGCCCACCCTGACATCTTCAACTCGCTCCTGCAGATTCTTGAAGAGGGCCGGTTGACGGATGGCCAGGGTCGCGTCGTCGACTTCAAGAACACCGTGATCATCATGACCACGAACCTCGGCACCAAGGACATCAGCGGCGCGCCCGTCGGTTTCCAACTCGAGGGTGACACGTCCACCGGGTACGACCGGATGAGCGGCAAGGTGAAGGAGGAGCTGAAGAAGCACTTCAAGCCCGAGTTCCTCAACCGCGTGGACGAGATCATCGTCTTCCCGCAGCTGACCAAGCCGGAACTGCTCCAGATCGTGGACCTGTTCATCAAGCGCTTGAGCGAGCGCCTGCTCGACCGCGACATGACGGTGGACCTGACCCTCGCCGTGAAGGAGCACTTGATCGAGGTCGGCTTCGACCCCGCACTCGGTGCCCGTCCGTTGCGCCGTGCGATCCAGCGCGAGGTGGAGGACCGCCTGTCGGAAAAGATCCTGCAGGGCGAGCTCAACGCCGGCGACCACGTGCACGTGGATTACGTGGGTGGGGAGTACATCTTCACCACGACGGTGCGCGCCTCCGCCGTAGCCGTCGGCGTCAACACCACGGCCGCAATCGGCACGGGGCCGGGCTCACCCGACCTCGCGGTGACCAGCGAGTAGCGGTAACCCGTTGGACAGGGCCCGGCGGAAAAATCCGCCGGGCCCTGTCTCGTGCTCGTCCGGCCCCGACTCCCTGACGAATTCGACGGAGATTTTGCTCCTGCGGGCCTGTTTCGGGCTCAAAACGGGCAGATTCGGCAAAATCTCCGTCGAATTCGCTCCCCCCACAGCTGCCTAAACTGGATTGGTTGGTTCGCGTGAGTGAACCGAGAGAGATCGGTGGGCAGCGAATGCAGGAGTTTTTGGTGCGCCGGGCACGCACCACCGATGTGCCTCGAATCCAGGCGCTCGTGGCGCCGCTGGTGCAGGAGCGCATTCTGCTCGGCAAGGAAAGCGTCGTCTTCTATGAGGCGGTGCAGGAATTCCGGGTGGTCGAGGATGCCGACGGCACTCTGATCGGCTGCGGCGCCCTGCACGTGATGTGGGAGGACCTGGGCGAGGTGCGCACCCTCGCCGTGACCGCCGACCGGCTCGGCCATGGCGTCGGCCACGCGCTGATGGACCGGCTCGAAGCGGATGCTCGCGAGCTCGGCCTCAGCCGCCTTTTCTGCCTGACCTTCGAGGTGCCATTTTTCGCCCGGCACGGCTTCACCGACATGGGCTCCGAAACGGTCGACCCGCAGGTGTACACCGAGCTCGTGCGCTCGCACGATGAGGGTGTCGCCGAGTTCCTCGACCTGGCCCGGGTCAAGCCGAACACGCTCGGCAACACCCGGATGGTCAAGCGGCTCGACTGACCGTCTGGAAGCTGGCCGCAGTGGGCAGAAGACAGCGAGAGACTACCCGTTCAGGTGCCGCTCAGGTGAGGGACGTTCTGGAGATTTCTGCTCATCCGAGCGAAACGCCCAAATTCACTGATTGTTACTTCGCAGGTAGCGCACTGGCAACACCGCCTCCGTAGCATGGCGATCACTGTCGATCGTTAATAGCTGAGGAAAACTATGTCGCCTGCACCGAACAGCCGTCTGAAACTGGCTTTTTCTGCTCTACTCGGAGTGGGGCTGGTCGCCAGCCCCCTGGTGGCCCTGCCCGCCTTCGCCGACGTCGGCGGCACCGGGGTCGTGATCAACGAGGCCTACCTGAACGGCGGCAGCACGGGAGCGACCTACCTCAACAAGTTCGTCGAGCTCTACAACCCCACGGACGCTGCCGTCTCCCTCGATGGCACCTCGCTGCAGTATCGGTCGGCCACAGGCGCGGCGAACCCGTCCGGCACGCTTGCACTGAGCGGCTCGATCCCCGCCAAGGGGTACTACCTGGTGCAGGGAACGGCCAACTCGACCAGCGGCGCGGCGCTGCCCACCACCAACGCCACCCTCGGCTTCTCTTTCGGCGGCGGAGGCGGAACCCTCTTCCTCGCCAGCCAGGCCACGCAGCTGACGGCCCCGGCCACGGGATCCCTCCTCAACGCCCCGGGCGTCATCGACCTACTCGGCTACGGCACGTCGCTCACGTTCGAGACCACGGTGGCGTCCGCCGCATCCGTCACCACCGCGCTCACCCGCGCCACGGGCCTCGACACCGACGTCAACTCGGCCGACTTCATCGTCGCGGCTCCCACCCCGACGAACGCCGCAGGCGAGACCGCGGCGACCCCGGTCGACCCGACCGCGACGCCCACCCCGACGCCCACCGCGACGACTCCGCCCGTGCCTGCCGCCGCCCTTGCGATCAACGAGATCCAGGGCTCCACGGATGCCGGCGCCCAGACCGGCAAGGTCGTCACGACGACCGGCGTCGTCACCGCCACATATCCCACGGGCGGTTTCAAAGGCTTTTACCTGCAGACCCCCGGCACCGGCGGCGCGGTCGACCTGACCACGCACACCGCGTCCGACGGCCTCTTCGTCTACACGAACGCACTGGCCGCCCCGGTCACGGCCGGCGACTACGTCTCCGTCACCGGCACCGCGAGCGAGTTCTTCGGCCTCACCCAGATCACGATCACCGCGCTTAGCGATGTGACCGCGTTGGACAAGGCCGGGATCGTCGGCCCGGTGCCGGCCACGGTCGGCCTCCCGTCAACGGATGCCGCACGTGAGTCTCTCGAGGGCATGCTCGTCTCCCCGCAGGGCGACTTCACCGTCACCAACAACTACGCGACCAACCAGTACGGCGAGATCGGCCTCGCGGCCGGAACCACCCCGCTCGTCGGCCCGACCGTCACCGCCCGCCCGGGAACGGACGCGTACACCGCGGCCGTCGCCGGCAATAAGGCGCGCGCGGTCACCCTCGACGACGGCGCCACCACCAACTTCTTGTCCAGCATCAACAAGGACAAGCCCGTCCCCTACCTTTCGACGACCAGCCCGGTGCGCATCGGTGCGGCCGTCACGTTCGCGACGCCGGTCATCTTCGACTTCCGCAACAGTGCCTGGAAGTTCCAGCCGACCACCGAACTGGTGCCTGCGACCGCCGCAGCCGTGCAGCCCGCAACCTTCGCCGACACCCGCACCGCGGCACCTCGATCGGTGGGCGGCGACATCCGTCTGGCCACCTTCAACGTGCTCAACTACTTCGCCACCACCGGGGACTCGATCACCGGCTGCAGCTACTACACCGACCGGGCCGGCACGCCGATCTCGGTCAACAGCGGATGCGACGCCCGCGGCGCGGCCACCCAGGTCAGTTTCGAGCGCCAGCAGGCAAAGATCGTCTCGGCGATCAACGCCCTCGACGCCCACGTCATCACGCTGGAAGAGATCGAGAACTCGGCCCGCTTCGGCAAGGACCGCGACTTCGCCCTCGCCAACCTCGTCACCGCCCTGAACACCTCCGCGGGCAACCCGGTTTGGGCGTTCGTACCCTCACCGGCCGCCCTCCCGGCCAGCGAAGATGTCATCCGCACCGCATTCATCTACAAGACCGCCGCGGTCGAAACCGTCGGCGGATCGACCATCTTCGACGACGCCGCGTTCGTGAACGCCCGCCAGCCGCTCGCCCAGGCGTTCCAGTTGGTCGGCGACGCCGGCAGCAGCTTCCTCGCGATCGTCAACCACTTCAAGTCGAAGGGTTCCGGAACCGGCGCCGACTCCAACACCGGCGACGGCCAGGGAGCCTCGAACCTGTCCCGCGTGAACCAGGCGACCGCGCTCGTCAAGTTCGCCGACACGCTGAAGACCAGTACCGGCATCGCGCGCGTCTTCCTCACCGGCGACTTCAACGCCTACGACCAGGAAGACCCGATCAAGGTCATCACCGACGCGGGCTACCTCAGCCAGGAGGCCAAGACCGGCGAGTACACCTACGCGTTCGGTGGCACCGTCGGCTCGCTCGACCACGTGTTCGCGTCGCCCGAGGCGAATGCCGCGGTCACCGATGTGGACGTCTGGAACATCAACTCGGTCGAGTCCGTTGCGCTCGAGTACAGCCGCTACAACAACAACGTGACCGACTTCTACGTGGCCGACGCGTTCCGCTCGTCGGACCACGACCCGGCGATCGTCGGGTTGGACCTCGCCAGCCCCACCGACGTCGACATCAACCTGCTCAACATCAACGACTTCCACGGGCGCATCGACGGCAACACGGTGAAGTTCGCCGGAACGATCGAGCAGCTCCGCGCGGAATACGGAGACGCGTCCACTTTGTTCCTCTCCGACGGTGACAACATCGGCGCCTCCCTGTTCGCCTCGGCGTCGCAGGGCGACAAGCCCACCGTAGACGTGCTGAACGCGCTCGGCCTCAAGGCCTCGGCCGTGGGCAACCACGAGTTCGACCAGGGCTTCGCCGACCTCACCGGGCGCGTCGCCGACGCCGCCGACTTCGAGTACCTCGGCGCGAACGTCTACCTGCTCGGAACGACGACCCCGGCGATGCAGGAATATGCGATCTTCGACGTCGACGGCGTCTCGGTCGGTGTGATCGGCGCCGTCACCAAGGAGACCCCGGCGCTGGTGTCGCCGAACGGGATCGCCAGCCTGAGCTTCGGTGACCCGGTAGCCGCGGTCAACCGGGTCTCAGCCCAGCTCACCGACGGTGACCCGGCCAACGGCGAAGCCGACGTGCTGATCGCCGAGTACCACGAGGGTGCCAGCGCCGGAACGCCGGACAACGCGACCCTCGAGCAGGAACTCGCCCTCACCGACAGTGCGTTCGCAGTGATCGTCACGCAGACCTCAGCCGAAGTCGACGCGATCTTCACCGGCCACACGCACAAGCAATACGCGTGGAACGCACAGCTGCCCGGTGCGCCCGCCGGCGTCACCCGCCCGGTGCTTCAGACCGGTAACTACGGTGAGAACATCGGCCAGGTCGTGCTGAACTACGACATTGCCTCCGGTGACACCACGACCGTGAAGAACCAGAACGTCAAGCGCTCGGTCACCGCCGACGCCACCCTGGTCGCCGCCTACCCGCGGGTCGCCTTGGTGAAGACAATCACGGATGCCGCGCTCGCCCAGGCGGCCGTCATCGGCAACCAGCCGATCGGCTCCATCACCGCCGACATCACCCGCGCCTGCCTCGGTGGCACCGCACCGTGCGCGGAGAACCGGGCCGCACCATCGGCGATGGGCACCCTGGTGGCCAACTCGCTGCGCGAATCGCTGGCTGACCCGCTCAAGGGCGGCGCCGAAATCGGCGTGGTCAACCCCGGCGGCATGCGCGCCGAGCTGCTACTCGCACCGGACGGCGTCGTCACCTACGCCGAGGCCAACGCGGTGCTGCCGTTCCTGAACAACCTGTGGACGACCAGCCTCACCGGGGCCCAGTTCAAGACGGTTCTGGAGCAGCAGTGGCAACGTGACGCGGCCGGCAACATTCCGAGCCGTCCGTACCTGCAGCTGGGCCTCTCCGACAACGTCAACTACACGTTCGACGCGAGCCGGACCGAGGGTGACCGCATTACGGGCATCTGGATCGACGGCTCGGCAATCGACCCGGCGCGCTCCTACCGGGTCGGTTCGTTCAACTTCTTGCTCACCGGAGGCGACAACTTTCGGGAGTTCAAGAACGGAACGGGCACGCGCGACTCCGGTCTCGTCGACCGGGACGCGTGGATCTCCTACATCACGGCCAAGAGCCCGCTGACACCGTCGTTCGCCACCCGCCAGGCCAGTGTCACCGGTGTCCCGACCGTGGCGGTCGAACGCGGCGCTTCGGTCACGTTCACCGTGGGCAACCTGAACTTGAGCTCGCTTGGCGCCCCGAAGAACACGGCGCTGTCGTTGGTCTGGGCCGGCAGCAATGCCGGCCTGGGCACGGCATCCGTTGACGCAACGGGTGCGGCGACGGTCACCGTCACGGTTCCGCAGGATGCCGCGGCGAACAGCGTGGTCGAACTCACCACCACGGAGTCCGGCACGATCGTGCGGGTGCCGATCACGGTCGTTGTGCCGGTTCCGCCGACGACTGAACCGGTCGCCGCCAGTCCGAAGGCGCTGACCAAGGCGCTCAAGAACGCGATCGTCACGGACGCGGCCACGTATGCCGTGGGTGCTCCGGTCACGGTCGACGTCGGAGCGGCGCGTGCCGGTGAGTTCGTCTCCGTGTCGCTGCAGTCCAAGCCGGTGGAGAACCTGGGCGGTTGGCTGCTGGTGAACGCGCAGGGTGAGGTCAGCACGACTCTGCCGGCCGACACCCGTGCGGGCAAGTACAAGCTGGTCGTGCAGGACGAGACCGGTATCGTGCTCGGCTGGACCGAGATCAGGGTCGACAAGGCGCCGCGCGGCCGGTAGGACCGCCCGGAGCAAACCGGACCGGCGCGGAACCGAGCCTCTCGAGGCCGGCCGCGCCGGTTCGGCGTTTCCTGCCCGACACGCGCTCGACACGCACAGCATTGCCGGGGGCGCCGGTATACCTCGTTAGCCTTGGGTAATGTCGACGATCAAACATCCGGTCGGCCCCCAGTCCAGCAAGGTGTACTGGCGCCGTCGTCTCGTGGTGGGCCTCGGCCTGCTCATCGTGCTCGCCCTCCTCATCCTGGTCATCTCGTCCATCGTGCGCCCGGCCGCCGGCCCCGGTGTGCCCGGCAGCACTCCGACGCCCGCGGCCGAGGCTGCCGGGGCGGGGGTCTCCGCCTCCGACCCGGCGGCCGACCCGGCCGCGTGCGACCCCGCATCCGTGCAGATCGAAGCGACCACCGACGCGGTCAGCTACGAACCGGGGGCGCAGCCGATGCTCTCGCTCAGCGTCACCAACATCGGCGACGGGCCGTGCGTGCTGAACGCGGGCACGGCGACGCAGGTGTTCACGGTGTCGAGCGGCACGGATGTCTACTGGACGTCGACCGATTGCCAGCAGGAGGCAGGCGACGCCGACGTCACCCTGCAGCCGGACGAACCCGTGAGTTCCGGCGAAGCGATCGCCTGGGACCGCACCCGTTCGAACCCGGAGACCTGCGGCGAAGCCAGCCGCGATGCCGCGCCGGCCGGGGGAGCGGCCTACAACCTGACCGTGAGCGTCGACGGCATCGAGTCGGCGAATCCGAAGCAGTTCTTCCTCTCCTGAACCGGCCCGGCCGCCGTTCGCTCGTGGCGTGCCCGCCAAGGATCGGATTCGTCGTGACACCACCGCGCCAACTGGTTAAATGGAATCCGTGACTGACGTTTCTCCACCGACGAATTCCCCTGCCCTCGCTGCCGCTCTGGCCGCTCAGGATGTGGTCGCCGTGGCCTATGCCCTGCGCAACGACGTGATGATCGTGCCGCAGCTGGTCGTCAATGGGCAGGCGGAACAGGTGCGGGTCTTCGGCCGTGAAGGCACCGACCGACGGATGCTGCTGCTCTTCTCCTCCGCCGAGAACTACGCCCGCATGGTTCCCGACGAGATCGATCCGCAGATCATGGTCGGCGACGCGCAGTGGCTTCGCGAATTCCTCACCGTGCACCAGCAGGTGCTCGAGATGGTGTTCTTCGACGTCGCCGGTCCCCATGTCATGCAGGCCGCACCGGCGGACCTGATGCGCGCCCTCGGCCCACTGCCCGGCGAGGAAGAACTCGGCGCGAGCAAAACCGGCCGGTAGCGCCCGACTGACCCCCTCAGGCTGGGGGTCCCCAGACACCCGGCCACGTAGTCGGCCCGCGCTAGGCTGGCGCTAGACAGTGTTCGGCCCGCTCCCGAAGCGGAATCCGACGGACTTTTCACGGTCAGCATTCGGCCTGTCAGGGAGCAGGTCAGAGTGGTGGGGACCGAACAGGATCCGACCGACGCCCGCCTCGCGGGCATCGAGCGACAGTACTGGATCGATCGCAATGTCGCCCTCCAGGACGCCGAGGTCTGGCTCGCCGATCTCGGCGACGGGGAGCACGGAGCGACCGCACGACGGCTGCAGGTTGTCGTCGCGGCCGTGCGCATCCGTCGCGGCGACCCGAGTCAAAGCGCCGTTGACGTGCAACAGATCTTGAGCTGGGCGGAGCAGCACGGCGAGCTCGCCCTGCAGTCGCGCTGTCACGACGTGCTCGGTTCCGTGTTCGAGATGGTGGGCGACCGCGCCCTGGCCCTGGAACACGCCGTCGCCGCGAACGACCTGCTCGAGGAGTCGGAGGTTCCACTCATGCGTGCAGCCGCCCGCAAGTGCCTGGCGGACGCGCTGGGCTCGGCCGGGTCCCTCGACGAGGCGCGCCGCCGCTACGACGATGCCCTCCGCCTCGTGATCGATGACCCCGAGACCATCATCCGCTACAACATCCTGAACAATCTCGCCTACACCGAGTACCTGGCCCATAACCAGGTCGAGGCCCTCGCGGCCGTGGAACAGCTGATCGGCCTGTCCGAGGTGGGCGACCGGCAGATCGGCATGTACGCCCTCGACACGGTCGCGCGCGTCTATCTGACGGCGGGGCGGCTGGACGAGGCGGAAGCGAAGCTGCTGCCGGCTATGGACCCGGCCGTGGGCAACTTGCATCCCGACGGGTCCGCGGTGGCCCTGGTCACGCTGGCCGAGATCTATCGCACGCAGGGCAAGCTGGTCCGAGCGCAGACCGTCATCGACCGGTGCCGCGAGCTGTCCCAGCGGTTCGGGCTCACCCGCTGGTCGACGGAAGCGGCCAGGGAGCAGGCCGAGATCCATGCGGCCAACGGCGATTTTCGCGCCGCGTTCGAGGCGTACCGGCACTTCCACGAACAGTCCGAGGCGCTCGGTGCGAGCGAGAACGAGTCGCGCGGGCGCATCCTCGAGGCCATGTTCCAGACCGCGGAGTCCCGCCGAGAGAGCGAGCGGTACCGAGAGCTGGCTGAGCGCGATCCGCTCACCGGGCTGCACAACCGCCGGTTCGTCGACGAGCACCTCAGCGCCGCGTTGACGCGCCTGCGCGAGGGTGGGCCGAGCGTGGCCATCGCCATGGTCGACCTCGATCACTTCAAGCGCATCAACGACACCCTGTCGCACGAGGTCGGCGACACTGTGCTCCGTGAGGTGGGCAGCATCCTGATCGCGGCTGCGGCATCCGCGGCCGACGGCATCGCCGCACGCCTGGGCGGCGAGGAATTTTTACTGATCATGCCGGGGATTGACGCCATCGAGGCGCACCGGCGTTTCGAGGCGGTCTGCCGCTCGATCGCTGATCACGACTGGTCGCCGATCACCGGCGCCCTGCCGGTGACCGCGAGTCTCGGGATTGCCCTGGCGCCTGCCGACGGCCAGCAGAGCTCTGACCTGCTGCGCGCCGCTGATGTGCGCCTGTACGTGGCCAAACGCGACGGTCGCAACCGGGTCGTTCACGCCGCCATCGTCTCCACCTCGACCCCGGAGGCGGAACTGCTCGAGGCCCGATGACCGCGGTGGGTCGGGCTTCCCTGGGGTCGAGCGCCCGGTGGTTGAGCTCGGCGAGACCCCGGTGACCCGAACCTGCCGCTCGCCCGGGACATCCGTGGCGGCCCGCGCCGGATGCTCCCTGCTAGAACGCGCGGTCGAGCTCGGCGTCCCGTGCGGACTGGCCGGTCGCGATCGCCGCGGCGACCGCGGTGCCGATCGCGCCGGCCTCGGCATCGAGTCGGATGGTGAAGCCGAGCCGGGCGGCCTCGGCTGCGCGCAGCTTGGCCGCTGACACCGGTCGCACCTCGCCGGCGAGGCTGATCTCGCCGAACGCCACGGCCCCTTGAGCGATCGGCTTGTCCTTGAACGCGGACGCGATGGCGAGGGCGATGGCGAGGTCGGCGGCCGGTTCGGTAAGACGGATGCCGCCTACGGTCGACACGTAGACATCCATGCTGCCCAGCCCCGACAGGCTCGCCCGGCGCTCGAGCACCGCGAGGAGCATCGCCACCCGTGAGGAGTCCACCCCGTTGGTGACGCGGCGGGGGTTCGGGGCCTGGGTCTTGATCACCAGAGCCTGCACTTCGACCGGCATCGCCCGGCGGCCCTCGAGCGCCACCGTAACGCAGGTGCCGGACACGGGGGTGGAGCCGCGGCTGAGGAACAGCGCGCTCGGGTCGGGCACCTCGGCGATGCCGTCGCCGGTCATCTCGAAGCAGCCCACCTCGTCGGTCGAGCCGAACCGATTCTTGAGCGCCCGCACGAAGCGCAGCGCGCTCTGTTGGTCACCCTCGAACTGGCACACTACGTCGACAAGGTGTTCGAGCAGGCGGGGGCCGGCGATCGAGCCGTCTTTGGTGACGTGCCCGACGAGCAGGATGGGCAGGTTGCGGTCTTTGGCCACCCGGATCAGCGTGGAGGCCACCTCCCTCACCTGGCTGGGCATGCCCGCAAGGCCGTCGGAGAGCGAGCTGGCCACCGTCTGCACCGAGTCGACGATGACGAGGTTGGGTTGAATGGCGTCGATCTGGCCGAGGATGGTGGCCAGGTCGGTCTCGGCGGCGATGTACAGCTCGGGTTGCAGCGCCCCGGTGCGCTCGGCGCGCAACCGCACCTGGCTGACCGATTCCTCGGCGCTGACGTAGAGCACGCGGGACTTGGCAGCCGCTGCCTTGGAGGCCACCTCGAGCAGCAGTGTCGACTTGCCGACGCCGGGCTCGCCGCTGAGTAGGATGACCGAGCCCGGCACGATGCCGCCACCCAGCACCCGGTCGAACTCGGCGATGCCGGTGGGCCAGTGCGAGACGGCCGTGGTGTCGACGTGGGTGATCGGGCGGGCGACGCCCGCGCCGGTGACGCTGGCCGGCTTGAGCGCGCGGGCCAGGCTCGCCTTCTCGGTGGTGTCCACCACGGTGCCCCACTGCTGGCATTCGCCGCAGCGGCCTGCCCACTTCAGGGTGGTCCAGCCACACTCGGTGCAACGGAAGGAGGAAACGGGTCTGGCCATTCTGCGAGCCTAGCTCGGGCCGCTGACACCACCCGATTCCGAAGTGTTCGCCACCGGAGTCGACGCGGGTTCCGGCGTGGGGGAGGGCCGGGCGGCCGGCACGGCCGAGGGCAGGCCGGCAGCCGCGTGTGCCGATGAGGGCAGGCCGGCAGGCGCGTTGGGGGCATCCGGCCCGGCCAGGTCGGCAGGCCGGATGCCCCGCACCAGATGAGCGCTCAGCGCCGGAACGAACGCCTCGGCCCAGGCCCGGTAGCCGCGGTTATTGGGGTGGAACAGGTCGCCCGCGACGTGCGTGGCGACGCTGCGCAGCCCGAGCCGCTTCGTCGTGGCGTGGAGCGGTACCACGCGTAGCTGGTGCTCCGCGGCCACCTGGCGGATGATGCGGTTGGCGACGGCGACCATCCGTTCGTTGCGGGGCAGGTGGAAGCAGGGCAGGTCGGCGACCAGGGCGTGCGGGGGCAGCGCCGCGCAGACCTGCCGGATGCCGGCCTCGAAGACGGCGGCGTCCCAGAGGGCGATGTCGTTGGCGCCGATCGCGACCGTGACGATGTCAGGGGTGAGCTTCACGAACGTGGGCAGCTGGTCGCGCACAGCCATTTCGACGGTGGCGCCCGACACGCTCAGGTTCACCACGCGCACCGAGCGGCCGGTGGAGAGACGGATGTGGTCGGTCAGGATTCCGACATAGCCGCGGTGCGGGGAACTCGCCCCGATCCCCTGCGCGGCACTGTCTCCGATGACGGCGTAGATCAGCTCGCCCTTGTCTTTCGCGCGGGCGCGCCACCAGAGAGAGTGCACCGGCAGGGTCTCATTGAGAATCACCGAGCTCTCGGCGATGCGACGCTGGAAGCCCCGGTAGTTGACCACGGCGGCGGCGCCGAGGCCGGCCGCTGTGGCCAGGGTTCCGGCAGTGAGGGCAAGGGAACGGAGCCTGTGGTTCGCGGTGATCACCCGGTGAGAATACCGCTTCGTGCTGGGTTCTCGTCGTTCAGGGCCGTTCGGGGCCGTTCAGACACGGATGTTCGCCGCCGCGATTCGCGCAAGGCCCCCGATTTCAACTAAACTCTTCCTCGGTACCGTGTCCGAGCGGCCGAAGGTGCAACTCTCGAAAAGTTGTGTGGGGGAGACTCCACCGTGGGTTCAAATCCCACCGGTACCGCCACAGAAAACCCCCTGCAGCCCAGTGTTTCATTGGGAAGCAGGGGGTTTTTTCTTGCCTGGATTTGCCCAGCGGTAACGCAGCGGTAACGGAACATCTGTGCGCGGGTGTGAGCAAGTGCGAGTTGAGGCATGTGGTGAGTGGTGAACCACATAACTGCGTAGCCCGTACCCTTCCTGGCGACGACCTCCATGGTGGACTGCGGCGGCTCGAGAGCGGCCGATTCAAGGTCCTCGCATCGGTCACGGCGAGGGGTGCGCTGCCGGTGAGCGCATGGAGAGACGCGGTCTCGACGCGCCCAATGTGTCGGGGCATGTGTTGTTCGGCCGATGTCTCCCAAATACACACCCCTACACATTTACCCTTGTCGGAATGTGTAGGTGTCCAGAAGTTGTGCGACCCATACGAGACAAGGGAAGCGGGCATACCCAGCTTCAAGGGTCGTACACATTCTCTCGACGACAACTCAAGTTCAGGAACCCCCCGGGCGCGCACAAATTCAAGGGTGTTGGGAGGAGTGTGCACATCTGTACACATACTTATCGTGGATGCGAGCAGAGTCGGAAAGGTTGAGAAGGAGAATCCAGCGGTATAAACGGTACACGCGGTCCATCCATCCAAAGCGGCACATCGCCGGTGCTTTTCCGGAGTGCTCGTGCCTGTCACGCGACGTCCGCCACGTCTGGACGCTTGAGTTTGCTATCGAACTGCCGAATGAGGCCGGGAGCCGTAGCCACCGGTGAAGCGGGGCGGCGCTTCTAGGGCCGGCTAATCGTGGTGTCGCGGGTTCAATTCCCGCTCCCGCTACACATAAAAGCCTTTTGACCAAGAACTCTATCGGTCACGGGGCCTTTCTTTTTGCCCGGATGCTGACCGACTCCGCTTTAGACTCCGCTCTAGATTTTTGTTCCGAGCACCGCTTCGTAGCACGCCTCATCGCCTCCGGCGGATTGCTTGTGCCCTAGTGCTCGCGCGACGCGGAGAGGTGTGCGTTGGGGGCCAGATTGGCAAGGCGGGGCCTCCCTCAGGCAAGCAGCGAATGTGCAATAGGGTTTGGGCATGCTGAAACTCGTTGCCGACACTTGGTTTGGGTTGTCATCAACCGCGTGGGACGGTATCGCCGCAATGGCTACCGCGGCCGCGTTCGCTGCCGCCGTTGTCGGTGCCCTCCTGGTGCTCCGCCAGCTCAAGCAAGCGCGCGATCTCGCTGAAGAACAGGCCCGACCGTATCTCGTGGCGATGATCGAAGAGTCAGCGGCGGACTGGACCCTCGCTGACTTCCGCCCGTGACATAACGATTGCATTAGATCCGCCGTACGTCCGGGTGCATGACCTCGGCGAGGGGAATCAGTTCATGGGCGCCGCGTTCATTTCTGGGCGGACGAGCGTCTTGCCACCCGGAGGTGAGATTCGCACATACTTCGATTCAGCACGCGAATTGAGCGCGGCTATGAAGAGTGAAATCGAGACTACCCAGCCGTTCACGACGACCCTGCGCTATCGAGATCGGCTCGGTAAGGAGATCACCGAATCGTTTGAGATCGACCCCTATGCACGACTGGGGACTATGCGAACAGATGTCCACGGCTTGCACCACATTGCCAAGACCTTGCGAGCTTGGACCAAAAGTCTGGACGTCAACAACTACTAAGTGCACCCGTAGGGTGAGCGTATGAATATTGAACACACGCCTCGCTACGTCACGTCTGTGCTCATGGAAGAAACAGAAGACAGCGTGGTGGTGACTTGGGGTCTCGGTGATGTGGTGCCAGGCAGCGTGGACTACTTCGGGTTTGAGGTGTACTACTACGGCGTTGATGGCAACGGCGGGAAGAGGTTTGGCGTCCGGTTTCACGAAAAGACGACGGCGCACGTGTGGGACAACGCGAGTAGCACCCAAGCAAACTACGAGGGAGACAACGTCATTGTGTCCCAGGATTCGATCGTCGTTCGCTACCGCGACGCTGACCTCGGGCTGCAAGAGGTGGGTACCATCGCAGCATTCAGCCACATCAACGGGAATGACCTTGAGGTCAGGATCCCGGTGACTCTGCTTCGGTGATCATCACCAGTCGGGGCTTTTCCGATGTACCGACAAGTCCTCCCATTGGGAATTCAGGTACGTACTTTGGGGACTAGCAACGAGCGCGTCTGCTGTTGCGCCAGGCCGCGACCGGATTTCACCGAATGGCCCTCGCCGCTGACGGTCAGGTTAGAACGAGTGCAGCAATTGTCGCTGTCCAGGGGTACGCCTCGATTGATTCCTCAAAAGTAGGAGACACGAGCCGCTCGGCAAGGAGCTCCTTTGTGCGGAGATCAAACAGGAGCACCGCACGCAAATTGCTCGCAGGATTGACCGCGAAATCCAGCCGAACCGGATAGCCCTTGATCGACCCGAACACCGACGTGCCGAAAGGGCCCAAAGCTGTTTCCTTGGCCGGCACAAACTCAGTGCCGTTGTTGGTCAGCTGGACGTTGACCAACTTGATTAGTGCCCCTGTGTTCAGTGTTCCCGTTGCCATTTGACCACCGTAGGTCAGGCGCTGCCGTGACAGGCCGCCAACGACTCACCCAGTAAGGGGAAGCCCTAGGGGAGATGCCCCACCGAACGAGATCGCGGCAGTGCGGACGCGCTGCCGATGGCAGTTGCCCAAAGAGCTTTGTAAAGGGGCTGCGTGTGGGATTGGGGTCGCGGTCCACTTCCGTGTGGAGTGTGGCGCCTGTGCTTCTGCGCTGGTGCGTTATTCGCGTTCACCTGTTCGCAATTCCTCCAGATCGGCTCGCAGTAGGGCGATCTGCTGCTCGTAGGCGGCGCGCACGTCGGTG
Organism: Cryobacterium sp. TMT1-19; assembly: GCF_004403055.1. Classification (NCBI taxonomy): domain Bacteria; kingdom Bacillati; phylum Actinomycetota; class Actinomycetes; order Micrococcales; family Microbacteriaceae; genus Cryobacterium; species Cryobacterium sp. TMT1-19. The sequence continues at coordinate 5,992 of NZ_SOHB01000048.1, read as the reverse complement.
ACGCGCTGCTCGACATAGGCACGCTCCCTCGCGGTCTCGGCCGTGGCGCTGTCGCGTTCGCTGGTTACCGTTGCCAGCTGCCCGGCGAGCACGAGTGCTTCGGCCCGTACGCTTTCGCGCTCGGTCCGGACCTGGTCCAGGTGGCCGCGAGTGCTCGCAGCCTCTGCCGCGGCTCGCTCGGCGCGCGCCGTGGCGGCGTCCGCCCGCACGGTAGCGTCGCGCGCTGCCGCCGTAGCCTCGTCCTTGGCCGCTGCGGTCGTTGTGAGCGCCTCACGTGCGTCGACGAGCTGTGCCGTCGTGGCGGTGTTCTCGGCGCAATTGCACCCGGGAGCTTCTCGGTCTTTCGGGTGGCTGTCGTCGTGACCGTCACGTTCGTCGGCGCGATGTAGATCACTGTCTCGTCGGGGGTTAGCCTCTCTTCAAGCTTATTGATGATGCCGCCCCTCCCGAAGGTGCTGACGTCGAACTGCTTCAGCGCTGCCTCGGTGTCTTGACGCATCTTGTCTCCCGTCGTGATTCTGACCTAAAACTAGGCTACGGGTGACCCGCGCGCCAATGGCAGTCTCGTAGAACTGGCCCACCGGGCGGCCTCTCCGCTCCAGTCAGAGCTTAACCACGCCAATGGACATCCAGCCTGCGCGGTGCTCAGCAGGTCGCCAATCGCCTCAACGCTATGTGGCCCGCCGGGGAGCCTGTGGTTTACATCGGGTGGTCGACGTGGATTGGCGCGCTTATCGAAGGAACATGCCTCGAGTGTTGCAGTCATTGAGCGTGGCGTCCAACCTATGGTGGAGTTATGCCTGTGAAAGACGACTTCTCCGTTGTCACCGACCTGAGCCGCATCGATCTGCTCACGGTTCACCGTTGGCTTTCTACGGATGCGTTCTGGGCGGTCGGGCGGTCCTTGGAAACCGTTCAGCGCGCGGCCGAGGGCTCGTTGAATTTTGGCCTCTTCAGCGGCACGGGTGTCCTGTGCGGGTACGCCCGGGTTGTCACCGACCATGCGACGTTTGCTTGGCTATGCGACGTGTACGTTGACCGTGAGTTCCGAGGCCGCGGTCTCGGCCGGTTGCTCGCTCAAGCGGTGGTGGACAGGTTGACGCCGATGCAACTCAAACGAGTGCTTCTTTCGACGCTCGACGCTCACAGCCTCTACGAACAAGTGGGATTCATGCCGGCCCCAGACCCGCACAAGCTGATGGTCTTGAATAGCGCAGGATAAGCGGTGGGCTGTCGCGGGGAGCAAATCAATGTCGGGTGAACCCTCGGTGGAACAAGTTGGTGATGTCTGGTCCAGCATTTCCGGCTCGTTCTATCGCGCCGTAGATCCCTCACACCAGGACACGGCGCTGCTGGGTTCGCGCCTTGCAGGTAGGTACTCGGAACCGTCTCAACCGACTCTGTACCTGAGCTCATCTCCTCAGGGAGTCGACGCGGCGATGATCGCTCATACCCAGGGTCGTGTCGCCGAGCTCGTCTTGCTGGAATTCCACGTGGAGGCCCAGAACATCGTCGATCTGCGCGACCCGGCTGTCCTCCTTGCAGCCGGTATCGACCTTGCGGACGCAGTCGCGCCCTGGCAGGACATCGTGAAGACCGGAGGCGAGCCCTCTTCGTGGCATGTCCGCCGGCGGTTGGAAGCCCTTGGAGCGAATGGCCTCGTCGATCCTTCGCGCAAACGCCCCGGGCTGTGGCATCTGACCCTGTTCAGGTGGAATTCTCCGAGTGCGCCACGTGTCACTCTCCAATGACCTGCCGAGGTCGCTCATTACCGCCGAGCGGTAGCCGAACGTCGACAGGCAATCACTGCCCGGCGGCATGAGCCTGTGCGAGGCTGTCACTCATCCACCTTGCCAGCACGATTCGGGAGCTAGCTCATGCGTGAAACAGTGGTCGTCCAGGGAGTTCTGGCGGTCACCCCTCCTCACTAACCCTAACAAGCAGGGGACGACGTAACTCGTCCCGCGTCCGTCAGGACACCCCGACCCGGCAGAGAATCCACCCGACGGGGCGACCAATCCAGAGGCCAACTGAGCAGACAAGACCTCGTCAGGCAATCACCGAACCGGTTGTGCAGGCGTGTACTGATATCTGTGCAATCGTGAATGGAAAATGACAGCCCGAAGCCGCGCTACGCGTTGCGCATCGCCCGGGGCAGGTTCTGAATTGCGGCGGCCTCCGCGGCCACTTGCGCTTCAATCATTCCTCGCACAAATTTCATCACGCCTTGTGGCTCAAGCTCGATCTTAAATAGGACCCGGCATGAGGCAGATGAGACAGTGGTGATCGTGAACGACCCTCGAGGCCGGGCCGGTCCGGCGGTGACCTCGAACTCAAGCAGGGTCGGTTCCTTCGACGTGACCACGCGGTAGTTCGCACGCATTGTTCTTCCACCCGGACCGGTGAGAAGCTGCTCGAACTCAGCGCCCACTCCCTTTCCACTAACGTGACGGATCGCGTGCACGCCGCTTCGCCACTTGACGTTATTGGTGCCGTCTGCCAGAAAAGCGAAGACATCCTCTGCCGAACGCGGCACCTCAACGCTGGACTCTGATCGAATCATCGAGTTCCTTCCTCAAGCTGATCGCACGAGCCGCGGCCATAGTGACGCGAGTCGCGGAAACGGACTGGGCACTCTCGAGCCGGGCATCCTCAGCTCCCGGCTGTTTTCTTCTTCGACCAAGCGGCCCTTACAAAATTACGCCTCTCGGGCAAGCCACTCGCTTTTTGAGACGCTCCCGGACCCGGCTGAACGGTACAGTACGCCGGCACCGTCGCGGAGGTCCGGCCGTGGCTATGGCCCACCGAAGCTCATTCCGGTTTACTCGCTTCCCGTGGAGATCCATAACAGAGATTTCTGATGAACCTCCGACTTCGTGAGGTCCCAGCTCACCCTGATCTTGGAGACGCTGGTCGCACGCAGCCAACCCACGTGTGATCGGGGCAAATGCTCAGCACCGCGAGCTAATGTCACCTAGGAAGTCACGGTCGGTATGGCTCCGTTGTATTTCCCCGGGAAGGCCTCCTCATGTCAGACGACACCCTCAAGGGTCGCCGAATTTCTGCCTCCGTGCTCGTCATCGGCACCGGCGGTTCGGGCCTGCGGGCCGCGATCGAGCTGTCAGAGCGCGGAGTTGACGTTCTCGCCGTCGGTAAACGCCCCAAAAACGACGCGCACACCTCGCTGGCGGCCGGCGGAATCAACGCGGCCCTGGCAACAATGGATTCCGAGGACAGCTGGCAGCAGCACGCAGCAGACACCATCCAGGAGAGCTACTTTCTAGCCAATCCGTACACGGCCGAGATAGTGACGAAGAACGCGGGCCGCGGCATCCAGGACCTCGAGCGATGGGGAATGCCCTTTGCGCGGGAGAGTGACGGGCGTATCAGTCAGCGTTACTTCGGCGCCCATAAATACCGTCGCACCGCCTTCGCAGGAGACTATACCGGGCTTGAAATCCAACGGACCCTGGTGGCCCGTGCCTCCCAGCTTGAGGTACCCATCCTGGATTCGGTGTACATCACCCGCATCCTCGTGCGTGACAACGTGGTGTTCGGCGCCTATGGCTTCGACCTGCGCGACGGCAGCCGGGTGACGGTCATCGCCGACGCAGTCATCATTGCTGCCGGCGGACACAACCGCATCTGGCGCCGCACATCCAGCCGCCGGGACGAGAACACGGGCGATTCCTTCAAATTGGCAGTGGATGCCGGCGGTCGGCTGCGTGACGCCGAGCTGGTTCAGTTCCACCCAAGTGGCATCCTCGAACCAGAGAATGCCGCCGGCACCCTGATCAGCGAGGCCGCCAGAGGCGAGGGCGGGGTTCTGCGGAACGCACTCGGCGAGCGGTTCATGGCCAACTACGACCCCGAGCGCATGGAACTGTCCACCCGCGACAGGGTCGCCCTCGCCGCGTACACCGAGATCAAGGAGGGACGCGGCACCGCGAAGGGCGGCGTGCTGCTCGACATTTCCCACCTGCCCCGCGAGACAATCATGACGCGCCTGCCCCGCGTCTACCAGACCATGCTCGAATTGCAGGTACTCGACGTCACTACCACCGCCATCGAGATCGCTCCGACCGCGCACTACTCCATGGGCGGAGTATGGGTGCGACCGGATGACCACTCCACCGATGTCGTCGGAATGTACGCTATCGGCGAGGCGTCCAGCGGGCTGCACGGAGCCAATCGGCTCGGCGGCAACTCGCTCATTGAGCTGCTCGTGTTCGGCAGGATTGTCGGCCAGGCTGCGGCCGAGTACAGCGCAGGTCTCACCTCCCAGAATCGATCACAGGACGCGGTCCAGGCAGCCGAGCGGGAGGTGACTGACACTCTTGCCTCGGACGGACAGGAGAATGTGCGCGCCTTGCAGCGCGACATCCGCAACACCATGACGGATTTCGGCGGAGTGGTGCGCCACGAAGCGGGGCTACTGGAAGGACTGCGCCAGTTGGACGACCTCGACGATCGCCAGAGCCGAATCGGAGTGCATCCGGATGTCGCGGGCTTCTCTGGCCTTGCACACGCATTCGACCTGCGTGCCTCCCTCATGGCCGCGCGCGCAACCCTCGCCTGTGCTCTGGAACGTCGGGAAAGTCGCGGCGCCCACAACCGAAGTGACTACCCGCACATGGATTCCGCCCTGCAGGTGAACCTGGTGTGGTCAGCCGACGGCTCGATCGCGCACGAGCAGATCCCGCCGGTGCGAGCCGAGATCGCGGCCCTCATGGGAGACGTCACCCAGGTCGGCAAGTTGCTCGAATAGAGGGAAGGTCACCGCACTGTGGTGGGGCATTGCCGTGAAGCTCACTCATGCCCAGACTGCTAACATTTCGAATATCTTCATCTCAACCGCGGCTTTGTCAATGCTGCCGCCGTCTTTTTTGTAGGTTTTGTGGCCTTCGGCATCCCAGATCAACTTGGATGAACCGCAGACATAGTCATGCTTTGCGCAGGACAGGCCCGTCGTCGAAGTGAAACTTTCCGGCAAGTATGGTTGACGCGCGCCGAGGGAACCACTCTTCACGAAACAGTCGGGGACATCGAAGCGCCACTCGGAATCGGAGTCATTGCCAAGGCAAGCCGGAGCGTAACCAGTTTGGCTTCCGCCTGGAGTTATAAGACCTTCCGGCAGACTCAATCTCGGGTCGCCGAACAGAGCCTGATATACGACTCTATTGCGGAGTGCCGGAGTGAGTTTCTCGACGTAGGTCTCACCGACAACCTGTGCGCCCTGGGAAAAACCGCCCAGCACAAATGCAGCTTCGGGACATGTCGCGGCACGGGAAGTCAGGTAGCTTCTGAGCTCTTCGACGCCGCTATCGACGCTTGCCCCGTAGGTCCACCCTCCTCCAGCGGAAAAGAAGGCCCCCGCAGTATTCCAGAATGAGTCCCACGTATCACCGCCGACGGGCACGGCCGGGTACTGGCTACCATCAATGCTCGCGTCACCGAGCTCATAAGGGTTGATCGTCAGTGTTGTGCCAATTCTTGCCTGCAACTGGGCAAAGAAACGCTCAGATTCAGGATCACCTACTGCCTGACCGGATCCCCGAGCAAAAACGGTTTCGACGTCCCCGCAAGGATTTGACAACGGGTCGACAGCCAAGGCGGCCGGCACGATGACGATAGATGCGATCAGCGTCGTTATGGCCGTTGCCACTGAAAGAAAGAGCGTTGTTCTTCGGCTCACAGAAATACCCCCAGATTGTGGCTGAAGCCGGTCGTCTAAGAAAGACGAATAGGCTGATCTGGCCTAATTTTTGCGCCAAATCCGTCTCAGGCTACAGGTCACTGCCCGCGCGAGTAACCCCACTTGTGGGATGCGGGAAACATTACGAAAGTGGGGAGATTCCGCACGAGATCGAGCAGCAGCGATCTCGGACCAGAGGGTCAAGTCCAAATGTGTGGTGTAACGCGTCTGCCGCGTGATTCTTGGATTTCTAGGCGCTGAGGGCGCCGAGTTCGGTTGCGGGTTCCTCCTTCTCGG